>DAOORH010000204.1:0-6280 GCA_035389145.1 Cellvibrio sp. | reverse complement strand
TGGCGAATAAAAATACCTAATAACCCCTGCGTCTTCAGGGCTATTAATCATACAAAATTAAGGTTCTAGCCCTTGTATTTTGGCCTCAAGCCTCCATCAACCAAGATCAAGTTTCAACAATCCGTTTGTGTAAAAACCACCTCAAAGGAGTCATCTCATGGCAACAGTTACATTGAAAGGCAACCCATTCAACACCAATAGCACGCTTCCTGCTGTTGGCAGCAAAGCACCCTCATTCAACTTGGTTAAAACCGACTTGTCAGAAGTGACCGGTGAGAGCTTGGCTGGCAAGCGCGTTGTATTAAACATTTTCCCAAGTGTTGACACTCCAACTTGCGCGCAATCAGTTCGCACCTTTAACGCACAAGCTAGCAGCATCGACAACACTGTTGTGGTTTGTGCATCGCAAGACTTGCCCTTCGCTTTGGCACGCTTCTGCGGCGCTGAAGGCTTAAGTAACGTAATTCCAGCCTCTGCATTCCGCTCAGATTTCGCGGCCAATTACGGTGTAAAAATGGTAGACGGCCCCTTGGCTGGTTTGACCGCTCGCGCAGTGGTTGTGTTGGATACCGATGGCAAAGTTTTGCACACTGAATTAGTGAGCGAAATTGCTAACGAGCCAAATTATGATGCGGCGTTGAAAGTATTGGCGTAATTTTCCAAAAAGGCGTAAGTTTTCTCAAAAGTGACACAATAAAAAAGCCCAGCTTATTTTTTAAGCTGGGCTTTTTTATGAGGACACGCTAAAACGTAAATCTCTCAACCAATTTATTCTGCTCGAAAGCTAGGCTGGAAAGCTGTTCTGCTGTTGTTCTAATATCTTTTAATCCATTAAAAGTTTTACCTGTTAAAGATGTCATTTCACGCAAGTTACGGTCAAATTCTCTTGTCACGTTACTTTGCTCTTCCGCACTCGCGGCCATATCAGAATTCATTAAATGAATACCTTCTACAGCATCACAAAGTTTCTGCAATAATCCTCCTACAAGAGAAACATCTTCAACACCACTTTTAGCATCTTCACGGCTCAACACCATATCTTTAACGGCATCGTTGGTGCTCATCTGCAGCTTCTCAATCATTTGTTGAATTTCTGTTGTTGAGTTGCCGGTTCTGCTGGCGAGCGTTCTAACCTCATCGGCAACTACCGCAAAACCTCGGCCCTGTTCACCCGCGCGAGCGGCTTCAATCGCCGCGTTCAATGCCAACAAATTAGTTTGCTCTGAAATACCTCTAATAACATCCAATACTGTGCCAATGGTATTACTCAATGAACTGAGCTGCTCCACGTTATTAGCTGCTCGCTCAATGTTGAGGGCAATATTATGGACTTTGTGAATATGCTCATTCATGCTTTTGATACCTAACTGCGTAGCAGATTTTGCCTGCTCCACACGCGCTAGAGTTTCACTTGATCCTCTTGAAACATTCCCGATAGCAGAAGACATTTGCGTCATGCCAGCTGCCAGCGAAATACTCATTTGATGTTGCTCATGCAAATCTGAAACGCCATCGCGACAAACACTTGCACATTGAGAAGCAGAAACTGAAAGCTGTTCCGCTGACTGACGTATCTGGGAAAGAATATTTTTGAACTGGCTGGACATGGTATTTATCTCTGCGCCAATCTGGCCAAACTCATCGTTCACTTGCAAATTAACACGCCCGCTTAAATCACCACCGCCCAGTTGACGAACCACTTTTGAAACTTCCTGTAACCGCCGACGAACTTCAGCAATCACATTAAACGCAATAAATACACTAATTAAGACAACACCTATGGCTACGGCAAAAAACCAAAATAAGTAATTTCCGTGCTCCTCCTTGGTAACTTTTTCCAATTCAGATTTTCGCGTCACGCTTGCAATCACCAAATCATTAACTGCTGCTCTATTTTGCTGATAATAGTTAGCAAGCTTTTGCATAGATGCATCCAGTGCATCTTCATTGCCCGATGCAAGTGCAGGCAGAAAATTTTGCTGGGCCTCTTTGTAAAATTCAGCAGCAGGATCATAAGTTTTTTGCGTAATGGCGTCTTTTAGCTCTTTTTGCAAATCGCTTTTAACCCAACGCTCATGGCCTTGCTGAAGCTCCGCGTAAGTTTCATCAAAGCGCTTTTTTAAGCCTACCCTCTGCTCTGGTGATGCCGACCTCATTTGATGGGTCAGCAGAAATGCCTCTACTATATATTGCGGCGGTGGCAGAATATCGGCCACAACATCATTAGATTCTATAATTTGAGAATAAAGTAAACTGCCAATTTTGATCTTTTGAGTGGAGTAGTACGACCAACCTGCAAGAATCACTACTCCACCAACAACCACAGCTATAAGCAGAACAATCAATTTACGTAAAGAAAGATTTTGCATAAAAAAAAACAGGCCTAAAAGTTAAATAGACTTTAAGGATAGACCGACTTTTAATCAAAGCAATTGCCGATCCGAAAATTTACGATTCGCTATTAGAAGTAGTTGGAATAACACCCTGCAAATTTTTCAAGCAGTGCGCTTTCGCCAAACTCAAAAAATCCTGCACATAGCTTGTGGTTAACTGCTCCTCACGAATCGCCGCATAAAGCGTTGGCCAAATGCCTTCTTCCCCAGCGGAGCGCACGCTGATTAATTGTTTATCCGCATATTCTGCCAATACCCAATTGGGTAATGCACACACGCCGCGACCACTGGCGACAAGCTGTACTATCATTAAAGTTAATTCCGAGGTGCGCACCACAAGTGGTTCAATGCCAGCGGGATTTAAAAATTGTTTGAAGATATCCAAGCGACTGCGTTCTACAGGGTAAGTAATCAAGGTTTGACCCGCTAAATCCTGTGGCTGTAAAAATGTTTTAGCAGCAAGTGCGTGTTGGTTAGCCATCCCGATATGCATTTCGTAGGAAAACAGCGGCACATATTCCACCCCTTTGATGGGTTGCGGATCAGAAGTAATCACCAAATCCACGTCGCCTTGCGCAAGCGCAGGTAGTGGTTCAAAGGTAAAACCGCCGGAGAAATCCAATTCAATTGCTGGCCACTGGTTGCGATAAATATCTATGGTGGGCATTAACCAACTAAAGCAACTGTGGCATTCAATTGCCATAAATAACCGCCCCGCCTCACCGTGAATTAATTTCTTAATATCGCGCTCGGCGTCGTCCACTCGTGTAAGCACATCGTCTGCCAAAATCAGTAATCGCTTGCCCGCTTCGCTGAATCGCAAGGGGCGGCTTTTGCGGATAAACAGCTCGCATTCCAATTTGTATTCCAGCTCCTTGAGTTGATGCGATAAAGCTGACTGAGTAAGGAATACTCGCTCAGCGGCTTCAACCAAACTGCCGGTTTCGCGCAAGGCGATTAGGGTTTTTAGGTGACGGATTTCGAGCATGGGGGTTTCCTCGCAATGACTTTTATCCCAATCAGAAAAACAAATCCCCCCGGCTACGCCGACCCCCTTTTACAAAGTGGGTTACAACTCCCTCCCTTTGAAAAAGGGAGGGCTGGGGAGGGATTCGCTATTATCATTAATATTATTCATGTTAAACCTGAAAATTACCAGTTTGATTCATGTTAATTCCTGCGGAACAATGGCTTCACTCACAAATGAATCGAAAAAGGTAATTTCACATGACTCAAAATATCACCACCCACAACCTCGGCTTCCCACGTATTGGTGCCGACCGCGAACTCAAGAAGGCGCAAGAAGCCTATTGGCGCGGCGATATCACCCGAGCTGACTTGGAGGAGATTGGCCGCGAACTACGCAAAACTCACTGGCAACTCCAAGCCGATGCGGGTGTGGATTTGATTCCCACTGGCGATTTCGCTTGGTACGACCAAGTGCTTACTCTGTCTGCAACGCTCGGTAATATTCCTGCGCGCCATCGCAAAGAAAATATTATTGCGGACGATCAAACTCCAACTGAACAAACGGCTCAACCATCATCCTGCTGTGCACATGCGCATGATCAAAAGCATGGCGAAGGCCACGTTCACAAGCTACACGCTTGTAACGACATAGATTTGGACACCCTCTTCCGCGTTGCCCGTGGCCGTGCGCCTAGCGGTGCGGCTAGCAGCGCTTCCGATATGACTAAATGGTTTGATACCAACTACCACTACTTGGTGCCGGAGTTTCACGCTGGGCAAGAGTTTACATTGAGCTGGACGCAAATTATCGACGAGACTGCCGAGGCTATTGCGCTTGGTCATAAAGTGAAGCCAGTAATTCTCGGCCCACTTTCATACTTATGGCTAGGGAAAGAAAAAGGCGAAGGCTTTGATCGTTTCGATTTATTAGAAAATTTATTACCCGCTTACGCCCAACTCTTGCAAGCGCTCGCCGACGTGGGCGCAACATGGATTCAAATTGACGAGCCAATTTTAGTGTTGGATTTGCCCGTAAAATGGCAGCGCGCATTCGAATCTGTGTACAACCGCTTGCAGCACAAACAATTGCAGGTTTTACTCGCCACCTATTTTGGCGCGTTGGGTGAAAACTTATCGACAGCCGTGAACTTACCCGTTGCTGGTTTGCATATAGATGCTGTGCGCGCACCAGAGCAAGTGCTAACCGTCATTGATCGTTTAGCAACACACAAAGTCTTATCTATAGGTGTTGTGGATGGCCGCAATATTTGGCGTAACGATTTACAAAAATCGCTAAATTTATTGCATACTGCACAAACTCGCTTGGGTGATCGCCTCTGGGTTGCACCATCCTGTTCGCTCTTGCATTCACCGGTGGATTTAAATCGCGAAGCAAAATTAGATGCAGACATAAAAAGTTGGCTAGCATTTGCCAAACAAAAAGTTCAAGAAGTTGTAACTCTTAAAACCTTGTTAGTTAACCCACTTGACATCCCTGCGCAAAAGCATTTAAAACTGAGCAACAACGCTGTACTCGCACGGGCTCTCTCGCCAAAAATTCACAACCCTGAAGTGCAAGCGCGTTTGCAATCTGTTAGCGCGCAAGATGCCGAGCGCAAGTCGGCATTCCCGGTGCGTATTGCAAAACAACAAGCGCATTTGAAATTACCACTCTTCCCCACGACAACTATTGGTTCATTTCCGCAAACCGATTTTATTCGCCTGGTGCGCAGCGAATTTAAAAACAAAAAAATCACCGCCACCGAATATAAAACTCGCATTCAAGCTGAAATTGCTGACTGCGTTATACGCCAAGAAAAATTGGGCATCGATGTTTTAGTACACGGTGAAGCGGAGCGCAATGACATGGTGGAATATTTTGGCGAACAGCTCGATGGCTATGCATTTACCCAATACGGCTGGGTGCAAAGTTATGGGTCGCGCTGCGTTAAACCGCCGATTATTTTTGGTGATGTATCGCGCCCCTTCCCTATCACCGTTAATTGGGCACAGTACGCGCAATCGCTGAGCAGCAAACCGGTAAAAGGCATGCTCACGGGCCCCATCACCATGTTGTTTTGGTCATTCGTGCGCGACGATCAAGCACGTGCAACTACCGCGCGTCAAATTGCTTTAGCACTGCGCGATGAAGTCGTGGATTTGGAAACTGCTGGCATTAAAGTGATTCAAATTGACGAACCGGCTATTCGTGAAGGCCTGCCATTACGCGTAAAAGCTCATGCAGAATATTTGGAGTGGGCAGTCAACGCTTTCCGCATTAGCGCCAGCGGTGTGCAAGATGAAACACAAATTCACACCCATATGTGCTATTCGGAATTCAATGACATTATTAAAGCGATTGCGGATTTGGATGCGGATGTTATTACCATTGAGACTTCGCGTTCAGATGACGAATTACTGCAGGCCTTTGAAAACTTTAATTACCCGAATGATATTGGCCCCGGCGTTTACGATATTCACTCGCCCAATATTCCTGAAGTGGCCACCATGGTGAATTTATTAAAACGCGCCGCACGCGAAATTTCCGTAGAGCGCTTGTGGGTAAACCCGGATTGCGGTTTAAAAACACGCCGCTGGCCGGAAACTGAAGCAGCGCTGTTGCGTATGGTGGAAGCGGCAAAAATATTGCGCGGCTTGTACGTGAATAGCGAAAGCAATCAGAAAGCGAAGAGTGGAAATTTAACGCGCAAAGATTTAGTTGGTGCGTAAAAGAAAGGAAAAATTTAAACTAAACAGGAAATTAAATTCAGGGCCGCAAGGATGCTAATGCTTAATAATCACAGAACCCAATCTAACCCAAGACTGATTTCCCGCCCCCGGTTTGGGATTCCCGCTCTTAGAATAGAGCCTTGCGAGGGTGTTAAATAATGCTCATTAGATATGTTTTTAGCTTGAAC
>DAOORH010000203.1:2183-6315 GCA_035389145.1 Cellvibrio sp. | reverse complement strand
ATATGGGTTGGGAGCCCCTGGCAGACCATTTGATTCACAACATCATAGGGCTTGGTTTGCCTGAAGCCATTCTTCATCTTTATCCGCAAGTCGGTGATTTTGAGCGTGCTCGTCTGCGCGATTTCTACGCAGCTAACTTTATTCGTTTAGATGAAGAAAAATCCTCAGACTTTTTCCCCTTGGTACCAGAAACCTTGGAGGCTCTGCGCTCGCAAGGCCATATTTTGACGATTGCCACCGGAAAAAGTCGTAAAGGACTAGATCGTATTCTCGGTGATTTGGATATGACTGATTACTTTGATGCGACACGCTGCGCCGATGAAACGGCATCCAAACCGCATCCGTTAATGCTTGAAGAACTACTTACTCATTTTAAGGTGGGTGCAGATGATGCAGTCATGATTGGCGATACTGAGTACGATATGGAAATGGCGATGCGTATCGCCATGCCACGAATTGCTGTCAGTTATGGAGCGCACCATATTGACCGATTGCATCAATATAAGCCTGAGCTGTGCCTTGACCAGTTCGATCATTTACTCGCATGGCATCGAATTAATTAGTTCAAGATCGCTTTGCCAAAAGTAGAGGGTCAACTCCTTCTGCTTTTAACATATCCACCAAGCGAATTAGCGGTAGACCGATGAGTGAATTGGGGTCATCACCACTTAACTTGCTGAAAAGTGCAATTCCCAAGCCTTCACACTTAAAGCTGCCCGCACAATCATAGGGTTGCTCGTAAGTTAGGTAGTGATGAATTTGATCATCGCTGAGCTCACGAAACTCAACAGTAAACTCTTCCACTTTGACCTGTGATTCGCCGGTGCGCGCATTTAGCAGGCATAAGCCTGTTTTGAAAATAACCTGCTTGCCACTGGCATTGCGCAATTGTGTGAATGCTTGCTCATAGGTGTGTGGCTTGCCGACAATTTGGCCGCCCAAAATGGCCACTTGATCTGAGCCAATAATAAGGTGATTAGTGTATCCGGCAGCTAGCGCTTTGGCTTTAGCGAGAGAAAGTCGGGCGACAAGCGCATCAGCGCTTTCATCTAATATTGAGTCTTCTTCAATATCTGGGCTTGCCCATTCAAAGGCCAAGCCTAGTCGAGTCAGTAGTTCGCGGCGGTAGGTGGAGCTGGAGGCGAGTAAAATAGACTGCATAGGTGCTCTTTTTGTGGTGAAAACCATAAATAGGGGGTTAATTCTACCTGCAAGACACTAAATAGCGCCATTTAAAGAGTTTTTCTTTGACAGACGCAGGGCAGATCCCTATTATGGCGCGCTTATGTTTAAGACCCCCTCATTAAAGCCTCTGCCAAAGCAGGGAGACCCCCGAAAATTTGCCCAACAAGGCATATCGCTCGACGGGTTTGTGCCAGTAGCTGCGCTGCCAAGATTGGCTGAATCAGTACAAGAGACTACCGGAGAAATCCAAGTAGATTTGGCATTCGGCATTAGTGTGGAGAAGAAAAAGATCGTTACTGGCCATGCATCAGCTGAGCTTACATTAGTTTGTCAGCGCTGCTTGGAGAATGTAAAAGTACCGGTCAAAAGTGATATCTCGTTAGGTATTGTGTGGGATGAAGAAGGTGCTGAGGCTTTGCCGGAGTATCTTGACCCATGGATTACTGGCGAAGGTATAGCAGATCTCTACGATATGATCGAAGTAGAATTGCTATTAAGTTTACCGAAGGTTGCTTACCACGAAGAGCTTTGCGTTGATCGCCAACTTTTCACTAGCGGTAAACCAGTCGAAGTAAAGAAACCAAACCCATTTCAGGTGTTGGAGCAACTTAAGAGCTCGCCGAAATAGCCCACTGATTCAGTGGTAAAGAGGCGCCTCGGCTTCAACGAGTAAGTAAATAGGAGTAGACCCCATGGCAGTACAACAAAACAAAAAATCTCGTTCCAAGCGCGACATGCGTCGTTCACATGATGCATTGACTGGCCCAACTTTGTCAGTAGATGCAACCAGCGGTGAGAAGCACTTGCGTCACCACGTTACCGCAGACGGTTTTTACCGTGGCGTTAAAGTGATCGACAAAGGCAGCAACGAGTAATTTCTCAGCAAGACGATCACATCTTGTCTGCAAGAATTCGAATAGCGGTAGACGCTATGAGCGGGGACTTAGGTCCCCGCGTTGCTATCTCGGCTGCGCAAAAATTTACGGCAACCTTTGCCGATGTTGACGTTGTTCTAGTAGGCAATGAGCAACAACTCCTCGCATTATCCTCTGTAAAAAAATTATCTCGCCAACGCATAAGTATTCTCAATGCAACTGATGTTGTTGCTATGGATGAAGATCCTTTACATGCGTTACGCCATAAAAAAAATTCTTCGATGTGGCTTGCAATTGAAAGCCTCAATAAAAACCTTGCTGACGCTTGCGTAAGTGCTGGCAATACCGGCGCGCTTTTGGCGATGGGCAAATATCTCTTAAAGACTTTTCCCGGCCTTGAGCGCCCCGCAATTTGTAAAGCTATGCCAGTAGAGAAAGGGCAAACTTATTTATTGGATTTGGGTGCAAACACTAATTGCACCGCAGAAAATCTGCATCAATTTGCAGTTATGGGAAAAATTTTAGCTTCTACAGCTAACCTGAATCCGCGTATTGGTTTATTAAATATTGGCACAGAAGCAACCAAAGGCACTGATATCATCAAAGCAACACAAGAGTTGCTGCAAAATGATTCGCGTTTAAATTTTGGTGGATATATTGAAGCCAATAAAATTTTTACTGGCGAGATGGATGTCATTGTCTGCGACGGATTTCATGGCAATATCGCACTCAAAACCTGCGAAGGTACTGCACGTTTTATCGCAAAAAAAATTCAAGCTACATTTAAACAAAACTGGCTGGCGCGATTAGCCGCTATTGTTATATGGCCACTCTTAAAACACTTGCGCACCGAACTAGATCCATCCATGTATAATGGCGCCAGTTTTTTAGGGTTGCAAAAAGTTCTGGTCAAAAGCCACGGCAATGCTAACAAGAAAGCCTTTATGCAAGCCTTAATTGTGGCGCGCGAGCAGGTTAGTCAAAACGTTCCGGCGCGCATCCAAGCAGAATTTTCAGCTCAAACAAATTCCCATCAGCAATAAAGTAATTATTTATGACTCAACAAAATCTTGCTTTCGTATTTCCCGGTCAAGGCTCGCAAAAAATTGGCATGCTTGCTGATTTGGCTGCGCAATACCCAATTGTTACTCAAACCTTTGCAGAAGCTTCGCAAGTCTTAGGTTACGATTTGTGGGATCTCGTACAAAATGGCGCACAAGAAGATATTAATTTAACCGAACGCACTCAGCCGTTATTGCTAACCGCAAGCGTTGCAGTTTGGCGCGTATGGAATGAGAAAAAAGGCGTGCAGCCGGCGCTTGTTTCTGGTCATAGCTTGGGTGAGTGGTCAGCCTTAGTGTGTGCTGGAGTAGTTGCTTTTGCTGATGCCGTAAAACTTGTGCAACAGCGCGGAAAATTTATGCAAGAAGCTGTGCCTGCAGGTCAAGGCGCAATGTTTGCGATTATTGGTTTGGATGACGCTTTGATTCTTGAAGCCTGCAAAAAAGCAGAGCAGGGCGAAGTCGTTTCCGCTGTGAATTTTAATTCACCCGGTCAGGTAGTTATTGCAGGTACTGCTGCCGCCGCTGAGCGTGCAGCCGCACTCTGCAAAGAAGCTGGCGCAAAACGTGCGCTGCCTTTGCCAGTAAGCGCACCATTCCATACCTCGCTAATGCGCCCAGCTGCAGATCGCTTGGCGGAACAAATTGCTGCTACAGAATTTAAGGCGCCGCAAATTCCTGTTGTGCACAACGTTACTGCACAAACCGAAGCTGATCCCAAAAAAATTAAAGCACTAATGATTGAGCAAATTTACCGCGCGGTGCGTTGGGTTGAATGTATTAATACCATGTGCGCTGCTGGCATCACAGCTACGATTGAATGCGGTCCGGGAAAAGTGTTGTCTGGATTAAACAAGCGTATTAACTCTGAATTAACAACGCTTTCAATTGAAAAAACTGAAGAAGTCGATGCTGTTTTGGCTCAATTTAAATAATTTATTTACTAGAGAAATCAACTATGAGCATGAACGATAAAGTTGCTTTAGTCACAGGCGCAAGCCGTGGTATTGG
>DAOORH010000203.1:0-2083 GCA_035389145.1 Cellvibrio sp. | reverse complement strand
CGCATCATCAACATTAGCTCTGTAGTGGGTGCCATGGGTAATCCCGGCCAATCAAATTATGCTGCAACCAAAGCAGGTGTTGCCGGCTTTGCACGTTCATTGGCTGCTGAAGTTGGCTCACGCAATATCACTGTTAACACTGTGGCGCCTGGTTTTATCGATACCGATATGACAAAAGTACTGCCAGAAGAACAAAAGCAACAGTTGCTATCGCGCATTCCTTTGGGGCGCCTGGGAGCACCAGAAGAGATTGCAGCCGTTGTCGTTTTCTTGGCTAGCGATGCGGGTGGGTACATTAGCGGTGAAACTATTCACGTTAATGGCGGCATGTATATGTCTTAAGAACAGCTTGCAACTCACTGTTTTTTATAGGAAAACAGTGAAAATGTAAGTTTTTTTAGCGGGACGCGTTACAAGTCATCTAAATAGATGTAAAATGCGCGTCGATTTTGACCGAAACATAAATGCTGAGTGCTCTCGCTGGGTACATTAATATTTAGCTAGTGTCGGCTCATCAAACTGACGGTTTTGTCTATAACATTTAGGAGTTACATAACATCATGAGTAGCATTGAAGAACGCGTAAAAAAGATCGTTGCTGAACAATTAGGCGTGAAAGAAGATGAAGTGAAAAACGAAGCTTCTTTTGTAGAAGATCTAGGCGCAGATTCTTTGGATACCGTAGAGTTGGTAATGGCTCTCGAAGAAGAATTCGAAACTGAAATCCCAGATGAAGAAGCAGAAAAAATCACTACTGTTCAATTAGCTATCGATTACATCAATTCAAACTTGGCGTAATTTTTAGAGCTGATTACTAATCTTCTCGAAAAGCCGTATTATTGCGAAATAGTACGGCTTTTTTATTTTAGCGGAATTTATTTTCCAGCAAGCAATTTCCTTGATTGAGTAGATTTTTGACTCAAGCCTTTAACTGAGGAGTTTTACAACGTGTCACGCAGAAGAGTTGTCGTCACTGGTCTTGGTATGATCAGTTCACTGGGAAATACAGTTGCTGATACTTGGCATGGCATTGTGAATGGCAAAAGCGGTATCGCCACCATTAGCAGCTTTGATGCCTCTGCATTTACCACTCAGTTCAGTGCTTCAGTGAAAAATTTGGTGGTGGATGATTATTTCCCTAGCAAAGAAGCCCGTAAAATGGATCCCTTTATCCAATACGGTATGGTTGCGGGCATTCAAGCGATTCGCGATTCTGGCTTAGAAATTACCGAAGCCAACGCAGGGCGTATTGGTGTATCCATTGGTTCAGGAATTGGCGGTATCGGCACTATTGAAGAAGGTGCGATTACCCTCGCTGAAAAAGGCCCTCGCCGTATTTCTCCTTTCTTTGTTCCCAGCGCCATTATCAATATGATTTCTGGCAACCTGTCGATCATGCATAACTTGCGCGGCCCGAATATTGCGATCACTACTGCCTGCACCACAGGTACACATAGTATTGGTTTTGCTGCGCGTATGATTCAATACGGTGATGCCGATGTGATGGTAGCCGGCGGTGCCGAGATGGCTACAACGCCACTGGGTTTAGGTGGCTTTGCAGCAGCTCGTGCATTGTCAACGCGTAACGATAACCCACAAGCAGCTAGCCGTCCTTGGGATCGCGATCGTGATGGTTTTGTATTGGGCGATGGCGCTGGTGTGTTGGTATTGGAAGAGTACGAACACGCTAAGGCTCGCGGCGCACGTATTTACGCTGAGCTGGTTGGCTTTGGTATGAGTGGCGATGCTTATCACATGACTTCGCCTCCAGAAAATGGCTCAGGCGCAGCATCGTCTATGGTGAATGCAATTCGCGATGCACAAATTGATGTATCGGATATTCACTACGTCAACGCTCACGGCACCTCAACGCCAGCAGGCGACAAAGCAGAATGCCAAGCGGTTAAATCTGTTTGGGGTTCAGATGTTGATAAGGTTGCGGTAAGCTCAACTAAATCTATGATTGGTCACTTACTGGGCGCTGCCGGTGCGGTTGAAGCTATTTTCAGTGTGCTTGCGATACGTGATCAAGTTGCACCGCCAACCATCAATTTGGATAATCCAGATGAAGGTTGCGATATCAA
>DAOORH010000202.1:0-6319 GCA_035389145.1 Cellvibrio sp. | reverse complement strand
TTGAAGGCGCAACCAACTACTCTTCAATGACTGCTGCTCGTCGCAACAATGCTGCGCACGGTATCGAAGTTGTTGGTAACAAGTTGCGTGCAATGATGCCTTGGATCCAAGCTAACAAAATCGTTGACCAAACCAAGAACTAATTTTTCTTAAGAACTAGTTCCTGCGATTGGCAAACTAAAAAGCCCCGCCTAGGTAACTAGGCGGGGCTTTTTGATGAGCGCAAATTACTGCGCCGAGAATGACTAAATCGAGAGTTACTTAGCTGCGAATTTTTTACGGAAGAAAAACAAGCCAGCAAAAATCACAATCAATGCCGCAGGGAACAAAGCCAGATTTTGTAGCGTTGCTTGACCAGCCGCCAACTCAATTGCTTCAGGTGCCACACCTTTAGCCGCCGCTTCAACTTTAGCGCTGTCAATCCAGCCGCCGATAACAGGGTTCCAGATACTCATCGAGAACATACCTGCACCGCCCAGTAAAGACATGCCCAAGGCACCGGTTTTTGGTTGGTATTCGCTGACAAAACCAATCATGGTTGGCCAGAAATAAGTAACACCCAAAGCAAATACCATAGCCGCGATATAAACCATGCCGCCAGAAGCGCCACTAAGTAAGTAGATACCAATGGTGGTCACAATTGCCGACATCAAGAGTACGCCGACCGGATTCAAGGCTTCGACTATGGGGCCCGCAAATAAGCGGCCTACGGCCATCAAGCCCGTTACCAAAGCCAATACCAACATTGGGTGTGCACCCGATGCACCGAAAATACGATCTACCCATTGTTGCGTACCAAACTCTGATGCCGCTGTTAAGGTCATGCAGAAAATCATGAAGATAAAGAGCGGCGAGAAAAGTGCGCGAATATTCGTTTTTGTGGATGTTTCAGAGTTCGCCATTTCAGGGAATTTCTGACCAAAAATCATGAAACCGTAAATAGCCGTTGGCACCAACATAACTGCAATTTGCGCCTGCCAGCCCATATTGAGTTTTGTCATCAAGCTAGAAATCAACGCGCCAATTACGATGCCGCCAGGGAACCACATATGGAAACGGTTCAGCATAGTCGTTTTGCGGGTGTGGTAAATATCGGTAATCAATGGATTACATGCCGCCTCTACGGAGCCATTAGCAAAGCCGATAAAGAAGGTAGAAATCAACAAACCCCAGAAACCGCTGGCAGTAATGGTGAGCACTAAACCTAGCACATGAGATGCAAACGCCAAGTACATAAGCGTGCGTGCGCCCAGCGTGTTATAGAGCAAACCACCGAACATCATGGCAACGGGGAAGCCCAAAAACGCCATACTGTTAATCCAGCCCAACTGAGTATCGGTGAATTGGAAATCCACACTCAACTGGTTGAGGATACCGGCGCGAATCGCAAAGGTCATTGCCGTAGTAATTAGGGCCACACAGCAGGCCGCAAATAGACGGTTGGGGTTAATCGTGGTAGACATAATTTGTACCTTCTTTGTTATTGTGAATCGATTTATTGTTGATCGTTAAAACGCAGATCACTTTAAATAAGTACGAGGGCAAATCGCCCCCGAAATTCTTACAACGCTTTCCAACTACCCTGCGCTTGCGACGAATCAAGTACGGCCTGAATAAACTTCATGCCCTCAACACCCGTATCAATGCTGGGCACCCAGTCTTGTAGATAATGACGCTCGCCCGCTTCATGTGCAATTAAAATATCGGCGATGTCGTTATACAAGTTGGCGAAAGCTTCCAAATAACCTTCGGGATGGCCACCCGGTGTACGCATACCGCGTGCCGCAATCTCACTGCCAATATCACCGCGACGAGTCACACGCTGACGCGGTTTATTCAGTTCAGTAAACCACAATTCATTAGGACTTTCTTGCGCCCATTCGATGCCCGCTTTCTCACCGTAAATACGAATACGCAAACCATTTTCACAACCGGGTGCAACTTGGCTCGCCCACAACATACCGCGCGCGCCACCATCAAAACGCAACAACACGTGAATGTTGTCATCTACCAAACGGCCTTCAACGCAACTCATTACATCGGAGCAAACTGCATTCACTTTTTGTTGTGAAATAAATTGTGCGAGTTGAAATGCGTGCGTACCAATATCGCCCAAACAACCTGTACCGGTTAAGGCAGGGTTAGTACGCCATGACGCTTGTTTGTTATCCGCAGCCGCTGCAACAGTGAGCCACTCTTGTGGATACTCCACTTGCACCACACGAATTTTTCCGAGCGTGCCCTTGCCTACCAATTCACGCGCGTAACGCACTAAAGGGTAAGCACTGTAATTGTGAGTCAAGGCAAAATAAGCGCTGCTTTTAGCGGCGATTTGTTGCAACTCAAGCGCTTCTTCTAAAGTGCGCGTTACGGGCTTATCACAAATTACATTGATGCCCGCTTCTAGCGCTGCTTTTGCAACGGGAAAGTGCATATGATTTGGTGTAACAATCACTACCGCTTGAATACCATCTGCACGTGTTTTTTCTACACGCAACATTTCTTCAAAGGATGTGTAAGCGCGATCAGCCGCAATATGTAAATCTGCTGCAGATGCTTTTGCATTTTCTGGATTCGATGAAAGCGCACCGGCAACCAATTCATAGCGGTCATCCATACGCGCCGCAATGCGATGCACAGCACCAATAAACGCACCGCGCCCACCACCAACCATTGCATAACGAATTCTTGGAGTTGTCATAAGGTATCTTCTTTGTGAAAATTTTGATGGAACTGCACCCCCTCCCAGCCTCCCCCTTGAAAAAGGGGAGGAGTTAAAAGCTCGCTCACATTGAGAGCGGAGTGACATTCAACCCCTCCCCTTTTTCAAGGGGGAGGTCGGGAGGGGGTGCCTTTGTTTTTATTTTAAACCCAAAATACGACGATTCGCCGCGTGGTCTGTACCACCACTCGCAAAATCATCAAACGCACGTTCAGTTACTTTAATAATGTGTTGCGCAATAAATGGTGCGCCTTCTGCGGCACCCACTTCAGGATGTTTCAAGCAGCATTCCCATTCCAACACCGCCCAACCTTCGTAATTGTAAGCCGCGAATTTCGAGAAGATTTGTTTGAAATCCACTTGTCCATCGCCCAAAGAACGGAAGCGACCAGCGCGATCCACCCAAGATTCATAACCACCGTAAACGCCTTGCTGTGCAGTAGGATTAAACTCTGCATCTTTAACATGGAACATTTTAATGCGGTCGTGATAGCGATCAATAAACGCTAAGTAATCAAGCTGTTGCAACACGAAATGCGATGGGTCGAACAAAATGTTGCAGCGAGGGTGGTTATCCACTGCTTTCAAAAAGCGCTCGAAAGTCGCGCCATCGTGCAAGTCTTCACCGGGGTGAATTTCGTAGCAAACATCAACACCAACGGCATCGAATGCATCCAAAATTGGCTTCCAGCGTTTTGCCAATTCAGCAAAACCTGCATCAACTAAACCGGCTGGGCGCTGAGGCCATGGGTACAAATAGGGCCACAACAAAGCGCCAGAGAAAGTAGCGTGTGCTTTCAAACCTAAATTCTTACTGGCCTTAGCCGCGAGCATTAATTGCTCGACCGCCCACGCTTGGCGAGCAGCTGGATTACCACGTACTGATTCAGGCGCAAAGCCATCAAACATTTCATCGTAAGCTGGGTGAACCGCAACCAATTGACCCTGCAAGTGCGTCGATAATTCGGTGGGGACTAAACCATGTTTGGCCAAGGTCGCCAGAAATTGAGTGCAATATTCCGTGCTATTGGCAGCCTGCTCCAAGTCAAATACACGCTTGTCCCACGTAGGGATTTGTACGCCTTTAAAGCCTAGGCTCGCAACCCAACCGGCGATGCTATCAAGGCTATTGAAGGGGGCGGTATCGCCTAAAAACTGCGCTAGGAAAATCGCTGGGCCTTTTAGGGTTTTCATAGGTTTCACCTTTTTATCATATAAAAATTCAAAATGTCATTATGACTATTAAACCAATAAGCCACAATACTGTTGATTCTACTGGCTGATCAGATTCATTCAGCTAACTTAGTTCTGCTTTGCCAAAGCCAACAACTGCTGAAAACCTAAGTTCTCCAAGGCACCAAAGGCCTTGTGCTGCCGTAGGCTAGAACGCGCTGTAGCAGGGCTTGGCAAACCGCAGAGAAAACGCGCCAGCTGTCGGGTCTGCTGCAATGCCACGTGATGCTCACCCCGCACGTCAGCGATAAGCTCACGCTGCCGAGCCGTAATCTCTGGCACCACCAAGGCTTCAACCTGCGCCACTGCTTCACCTCGCGCCTGAGCGCGACAGTGACTGCATATTCCGCAGGCGCTAGCCAGCGCACCAAAGTACTCAATAAGCTGCTGACTCAAGCATTTGGGGTTATTGGCATAGGCCAAAATACTATGGATGCGTGTTATATCACGCGCCTCCCGCTCCGCAAATAATCTATTCAGAGTTTCTAACAAACTTTGCAAATCTTGAGCGTTTTGCACGGCATCCATATTGCGATAAGTTTGTCGCAAGCTGGCTACCGTTAATTCAATTGCCCCTTTTTCAGCCAAATAATCCAGCGCCTTGGTGATGCGCTTTTTCGGTTCCTGCAATTTTTCGCTTATGCCGATCATATCCAACGTCAGCCACTTGGTGCCTTTTTTACCGGCGGCAAATAAGCGGCGTAAGAAATCGGCGCGCGCAACATCAAACTGCGCCAACACGATTTCAATATCCTGCAAAAACTGAATTTTATATTCGCTATAAAACGGGGTTTGCGCCGCTATAACGCCCTGTAATTCCAAATAAGTTAAGGCTGTTGTTAACACCAGCGGGCGCAAATCAAAGCGGTTGGATAACTCATAAGTAGAAATATCAAACTCAGCCTGTTGTGACAATAAATACTCCACCAAAACTTGGATACTTTCTGTGCTCGGTGTATCTCCATAGGTAAAATTTTCTAGCACGCGAATATCATCTGCCACTGCAAACATTTCGCATAGCGACGGCAAACCATCGCGGCCTGCGCGGCCAATTTCTTGCACATAATTTTCAATCGATTTTGGTAAATTAAAATGGTAGACCGCGCGAATATTGCTTTTATCGATTCCCATACCAAACGCGATGGTCGCCACCACAATCGGCGTTTCGCCATTCATAAAATTATTTTGGATGGTATTTCGTTCATCGTCATTTAAACCCGCGTGATAATGCGCTGCACTTAAACCTGAAGCATTAATTGCAGCGGCAATATCTTCAGCGGTTTTTTGTAGGGTAACGTACACAATAGTCGCTGCATCGCGTGGTTGTTTTTGCAAACGCACCAATAATAAATTGATGCGTTCATCCACCGTGCAAGGTGTGACGCGTAGTTGCAAATTGGCGCGCGCAAAACTGGTTTGAATGTGATCTTGTTTTTGAATGGAAAACTGATTGCAAATATCTGCAGCTACGCTGGGTGTTGCCGTTGCCGTTAGCGCAAGCACGCGCTCAACGTTTAACGTTTTTGCTAATTCCGCCAGCTTTAAATAATCAGGCCGAAAATTGTGACCCCATTCAGAAATACAGTGGGCCTCATCTATCGCCATCAAACTAATTTGCGTATTCGCTAAGCGCTGCACAAAGCGTTCATTCTTTAAACGTTCGGGCGATACGTATAATAATTTTAAGCTGCCGTTTTGAATACTATCGAATATTGCAAAGGTTTCTTCTTTGCTGAGCGATGAATCTAAACGCGCGGCAGCAATACCTAATTTTATCAGCGCATCCACTTGATCTTTCATCAACGCAATCAGCGGTGAAACAACCAGTGTTAAGCCCTTGAACATTAATGCGGGCAATTGATAGCACAAACTTTTACCGCCGCCCGTGGGAAATACCGCGAGCGCAGAGCGGCCTTGTAAAAGCGCGTTAATAACTGCTTCTTGGCCAGGGCGAAAACTGGGGAGATTAAATTGGGCGTGTAGTATATCGAGAGCGTTTTGCATAGCTGATTCCTTTATTGTTTAACCACTTCCGTGCGGGTATTGAGGAAGCTCAATTATGCTGGCAAGCATTTTATTGCGCAAGCTGTAATAAAAAAACTCCCGAGCTTTCGCACGAGAGTTTTTAGGTACTGCAACTGCAATAAAATCAGAACTTATAAACCGCACCAACAGTCAGGGCAGATAACTTAAGTTCATCCCATTTTGCATACTGATTGTATTCAGCGCGCACCGCGAATTGAGAGGTGACATCAAAGCTTGCGCCTATACCAAATAGCGCTCTGGTTTTTGATTCTGAATCAGAGTAAGGAGCAGGATTATTGCCATCCGCATAATATTCTCTGCTTTCATACTCGGCATCGA
>DAOORH010000201.1:0-6338 GCA_035389145.1 Cellvibrio sp. | reverse complement strand
GGCGCAGAAAACAACATGGTGACCTTGAATGGTCGTACCATGCCAGCAGCATCAACCTTTAACGGTGACGGCGGCGGTTCACGTGCGTTTGACTTCGCTAACATCGCTTCTGAAGGTGTAGCTGGCGTTGAAGTGTACAAAACTGGTAAAGCAGGTATCACCACCGGTGGTATCGGCGCAACAGTTAACATTAAAACTGCTAAGCCACTGGATCGCGATGGTTTTGTTGGTAGCGTTGGTGTAAAAGCCGTAATGGATTCTACCAACCGTGTTGGTGATGACGTTACTCCAGAATTGTCTGGCCTTGTAAGCTGGGCAAACAGCGATGCTACCTTCGGTGTTGGTTTGAGCGTAAGCCACCAAGAGCGTGACTCAGGCACAGTAGGCGCTACAGTAAACGACTGGAACATTCGTACATGGGATTCTGTTAATCTTCCGAACAGAATGTGGAACAACGCCCTTACTAAGGTGAATAATGCGCCGAAGGAAGGTCAGTTGTACGCTCGCCCTAACGATTTGCGTTATGAGTTCACTGATACACAACGTACTCGTGACAACGCACAATTGACACTTCAGTTCGCTCCTACTGAAGATTTTAAAGGCACCGTGGACTACACCTTCGCTGAAAACGTTGTTCAAGAAGCATTGGGTCAAACCGGTAACTGGATGCAAACGGGCGACAAACTTCAAGAAATTACCTTTGACAGCCAAGCCATTGCTACACCCATCTATGCTAGAGAATCTTATCCAGACGGCGTGGATGAAGGCTTTGAACAACAATGGAGAGAGCAAACCAATACCTTGGGTTCATTTGGTATCAACTTGGAATACCAAGTTAACGATGCTCTATCACTACGCTTAGACGCGCATGATTCAGAAATGCACAGCCGTGGTACAGGCCCCTTTGGCACTGGTTCAATCCGTATGGGTCTTGGTGCTCCTACCGTTGTTGCGCGTGAATGGTGGTACGGTTCAGAGTTCCCAACCTACCTCAACAAGTATGACGACAGTAAAGGTGGCAATACAGGCTACGTTAAGCCTGGCGTAAATGGTAAGACTGACAACCTTGACGTTAGTTCGTCTATGTTCAACTTGCGTCAAGCTGATCAAAAAGCGAATGTTACCCAAGTGAAATTTGACGGTACCTATAAATTTGATGACAAGAGCCAATTCGATTTCGGCATTGAATCAAAAGAAATGGAATCTAACTCACGTAACTTTGCTGCAGAAAACGTTGCATTGGGTAACTGGAACGCTGGCTACCCAGGCGAGTTCGGCAACTTAGTTCAGCCGTTCGACATTCAAGGCGAGTTTGATGATTGGACTCCAAAAGCTGGCGGTTATGGCTTTAAAGCAAATGCAACAGACTTGTACTTAGCAGCGCAAAAGATTCCGCGCTACAAAAACATTTTACCTGCGAAAATGAGTCCAACCGGTAATAACACGATAACTGAGCAAACGAACGCTGCTTACTTCCAATTTAAGTTGGGTGGTGATTTTGGTGCTATGCCTTTCAGCATTTTGACCGGCCTACGCTACGAAAAAACCGATGTAGACGCCAGCTCTCTATCGTCTGCTTACAAAACTGTTTGGGAAGATAACAACGACGTTGCTATACGTGTGGATTCTTCTAAGCCATCTACGTTCCAAACCAATGATGCAAGCTACGACAACCTGTTGCCTAGCTTAGACTTTACACTGAATATCTCCGATGACTTGGTTGGCCGTTTCTCAACGGGCAAAACCATTGCTAGAGCAGGTCTGGGTGCCTTAGGTGTATCTGCATCTGGTTTTGGCGCAGGCGGTGGCTCCTCCTACTTAGGCGCACAACCTGTTGCGAATAACACAAATACCGCTCTGTTACCTTTAGAATCAACTAACTTCGATCTTTCTTTGGAATGGTATTTCGCAGACACTAGTTACGTGTCCGGTGGCGTCTTCCAGAAAAACATTAAGAACTTTATTGGTTCTGAACGTATTAACCGTTCATTGTTAGATATTCGCGATGCGACTCGCGGCCCACGCATAGTGCAGGCTGCTGCTGATCTAACAGCAAAAGGCATCGCTATCAACGATGACACTCTGTTCAACCAAGCTGTTTACAATGAGTTTGGTAAAGGTTCTGCAGACTGGACAACGCAATTTGGCGGTGCTGATTACACGGGAACCGCTGCTCAAAACTTCTTCTTAGCCAACCATGCGGGCTGGGATCTTGTGAGCAATTCTACAGACCCATTGACTATGTTTAGCGTCAATACCCCAAACAACGGTAGAGATGCGAAGATCTACGGTGCTGAATTTGCTGTACAGCACTTCTTCGGCGATACCGGCTTTGGCGTGCAAGCGAACTACACAATCGTTCGCGCTGACGGTATTCGTTTCGATAACGAAGGCTCTACCAGCGTATCTCAATTCGCATTGGTTGGTCTGAGTGATACCGCTAACTTGGTTGCTATGTACGAAAAAGATGGCCTTCAAGCTCGTATCGCTTACAACTGGCGCTCCAAGTATTTGAACGAGACAAACCGTGGTGGTTCTGCTAACCCACGTTACATCGAGGCTTACTCTCAAATCGACGTTAACGTAAGTTACGAAGTTACCGAAGCTCTTACTGTATCCTTGGAAGGTCTGAACGTTACTGGTGAAAACAGCCGTTCACATGGCCGTAACTACGCCATGATGTGGGATATGTATGACTTGGGTGCTCGTTACCAATTGGGTGCTCGTTATACCTTCTAATTAAATACATCTCGTATTTGATTAAAAGTCTTATCGTTGATAAGTAAAAAAGCCGCTGAAAAGCGGCTTTTTTATTCACTCGGCAGATAGGTTTTAAACATTGCCTATCCAGTAAACGTCAAACAATTTTTTTGAAGGTCTAGTAAAAGACAATGACAAATAATGTATTGCTCAATAATGTATCGCATCAAAATCTGAAAGTAATTACGCGTTTTGGTGCCGAATATGGCAACGATGTTGGAAGTGTTTTAGTTTTCCCAACAGAGTTTGTAGAACTACAAAAAGAATACGCAATTCTGTTCAGGCAAAACCCAGAAACCCAAAAATATCACGCCACCGCGCTGCTAGGCCTAAGCCAGAATGAGAATCTCTTTTTAAATCCAACCCTTGGATCTGGATGGGACGCCTATTACATTCCTGCTATTGTCGCCAAGGGCCCCTTTTTAATCGGCTTTCAATCGCAAGATTCAGACAACAGTAAGACGGCTGTTATTCATATCGATTTAGACCACGCCAAAGTGAGTCAAGAAGAGGGATACCCATTATTTTTAGAGCATGGTGGCAACAGCCCCTATCTAGAGCATATTGCGAAAACTTTAAACGTCATTCATCAAGGTATGGTCTTACAAGATGTGATGTTTGATCTGTTTTCGGAACTAGACTTGATTGAGCCTATCGATATCGAGATCGATCTGCATAATGGTGAAAAGCACACATTAATTGGAAACTACACCATTAATGAGGAAAAGCTCACCGCACTCAGTGGTGATCAATTAGAAAAGCTCAATAAAATGGGATTTTTACACGTGGCTTATGCTGTAATCACCTCTTTGACAAATATCCGAAGATTGACAGACATCAAAAATAGCAAAAAATAATAGTGTCAGAATGATCATAATCCAGTCCAATAAAGTCACATTATGTCAACGATTACGGCTACCACTACAGTTATTACCGATTACGTCAGTGACACCTTAGACGAGCGTATTTTATCCTCTAAGGAGCCGGTCATTATTAAAGGCCTGGTCAACCATTGGAAGCTCGTAGAAGAAGGACGCCAGTCAGACAGCCGTGCCATTCACTATTTAAAGTCACACTATAATGGCCGCCCCTCCGTCGCCTGTATTGGTCCACCGGAGATACAGGGGCGTTTTTTCTACGACGCTCTGGGCACACAGCTCAATTTCGACACTCAACAAATGAAAATTGATGAGGTTCTCGATCTGATAGAAGCGAGCTTTGTTGAGAAAAACCCTACCTCTTACTACATAGCCTCCAATCTTATTGATACACACTTTCCTGAGTTGAGGAGCGAGAATGATATTCTCATTCCAAGACCGATTATGGATTACCCGCTAGAAGACACGCGGATCAGCATATGGATTGGCAACCGCACAACCGCATGTTGTCACTATGATGTTTCAGATAATTTAGCCTGCTGCGCAGTCGGCAAGCGCAGGTTTACGCTTTTCCCCCCTGATCAAATCGCGAATCTTTACCCCGGGCCGCTAACCCCAACGCCCGGCGGGCAAGTATTAAGCATGGTTGATTTCGACAACCCTGATTTCACAACATACCCCAAGTTTGCCGACGCCATACCCCATGGCCAAATCGCTGAGCTTGAAGCAGGCGATGCCCTGTACCTGCCAAGCATGTGGTGGCATCAGGTTGAGTCCCAACATTCATTTAATGTGTTGATCAATTATTGGTGGAGCAACTCAGCAAAGCACATGGGGCCCGCTATGAATGTTCTCTATCACGCACTCTTAAGCCTGCGCGATAAACCAGAACATGAAAAATTGGGATGGAAACATATTTTCGACTATTACATCTTCGGTGACTCGGAACAGGCAGGTGCGCACATACCTGAACAAGCGCGGGGATATCTTGGTGACATCGATTCAGCAAAAAGCAAAATGCTACGTGCGATGCTGCTCAATAAATTAAATCGCTAAATAGACATATTACGTAAAATAATCAGTTAATAAAAAGTGGGTGAACAGCCTTGGAAAGTAAATGCGTGAAAAAAGTTGTCATAGCCGGCGGTGGTACTGCAGGCTGGGTCGCAGCGGCAGCCTTGTCTAAACAACTTGGAAAGTTAATTGAGGTAGTACTGATCGAGTCCGATCAAATTGGCACCGTGGGCGTGGGCGAGGCAACCATTCCGCCGATGCGGGTGTTTCATTCCTTGTTAGGTATCGACGAACAGGAATTTATGCGCGCCACCAATGCGGTGTTCAAACTCGGCATTTCATTTAAAAACTGGGGGCAAATCGGCGACCACTACATTCACCCGTTTGGCACCACCGGCCAAGGGAGTTTCCTCGCAGATTTTCAGCACTTTTGGTTACACGGTAAAAGCAAAGGCATCAATGCGGAATTCGGCGAATACAGTTTTGAAATACAAGCCGCTAAAGCGAATAAATTTGCCACCTCAAAAAACAGCAGCATTAACTTCGCCTATCACCTGGACGCTACCCGTTACGCCCAATATTTGCGCCAATTTAGCGAAAAGTTAGGCACCACACGTATTGAAGGTAAGATTCAGCAAGTACAACAACACCCGGATGGCGATATCAAGGCACTGCTGTTGGAATCAGGGGAGCTGGTTGAAGCGGATTTATTTATCGACTGCACGGGCTTTACTGGCCTCTTGATCGATAAAACCTTAAAAACACCCTATGAAGATTGGTCGCACTGGCTACCCTGTAACAGCGCTATTGCAGTACAAACTGAGTCCGTTGAAGCTGCCAAACCCTATGTGACCTGCACTGCGCATCAGGCCGGTTGGCAATGGCATATTCCTTTACAACACCGAGTCGGTAACGGCAATGTGTTTTGCAGTGACTTCATGTCCGATGACCAGGCAACGCAGCACCTACTCGATAATGCAAAAGGCAAAGTGCTCACCGAGCCCCGTGTCATTAAATATAAAACCGGCCGACGTGAAGTGTTTTGGAATCGAAATTGTGTGGCACTGGGTCTTTCCAGCGGGTTTGTTGAACCCTTGGAATCCACCAGTATTTACATGTTTATGAATGGCATCGTCCGGTTAATGAAGATGTTCCCCTTCGACGGCGTTACCCAACAGTCTATTAATGAATATAACAAGCAATCTATCGCCGAACTGGAAAACATCCGTGACTTTATTATCTTGCACTACCATGTCACCTCGCGTGAAGACAGCGAGTTCTGGCGCTATTGCAAGAATATGAGCGTCCCGGATTCCTTGTCGCATCGCATTGAACTCTTCAAAGAAACCGGCCTCGCGTTTCAAGGCGAGCGCGAACTCTTCCGGCTTGAATCATGGACACATGTGATGCTAGGGCAAGGTATTATGCCCAAACACTATCACTCGATCTTTAAAACCATGTCCGATGAAGAACTCGTGACCCACCTAACCAATACGCGCAATACGATTACGAATGCAGTAGCCAAACTCCCGAACCATCAGGATTTTATTAATCAGTATTGCAAGGCCCCACGTTGAAATCAGATATGCAATTATCACTAAACCCCTATGTGAACTCCCGTGTGTATTCGTTCGGTGAAGAACAATCGCCACTCTTGGTGGTGGATAATTTTTTACAAAATGCAGA
>DAOORH010000200.1:0-6385 GCA_035389145.1 Cellvibrio sp. | reverse complement strand
TTGCTATAAATTTGATTCGATAAATTTATAAGTCTAACGCCCTTGGTTAATCGCCAAGGGCGTTTTTTATTGTGGGGGACTTTTCTAGATGGGAGACAATATTCGTAGATATTGATTTAGCTATTCTGGTTGATCCTCAACACTCACCATCCACCCCAGCCCAAAACGATCTGTAAGCATGCCGAAGCTTGGTGACCAAAAGGTTTTTGCGAGTGGCATTTCTATGCAGCCGCCTTCGGCTAATAAATTAAATACGCGTTCGGTTTCTGCTTGGGTTGGCAGTGAGAGCGAAAGCTTAAAGCCGTTGAAGCTTGTGTTCTCTTCGCTGCTATCGGATGCCATAAGTGTGTTGCCAGCGATAGTGAAAGTGGCGTGCATTATTTTATCTTCAAAGCCCGGTGCTAGCATGCCCGGTGGTATAGCTTCTGGGCTGTCGCTGTAGCGCATCATATAGCTCACTTCTGCGCCTAATACTGTGCTGTAAAACGCCAGTGCTTCTTCGCAGCGTCCGCTGAAAAACAAATAGGGTTCAATTGAGGTTTTCATAAGAGGTTTCCTTTTGAGTGGAGGTCAGCACGAAATTATGGGCGCGTTCGCTCAATTCATGCAAGTGGTGTCGAAATATCCTTAAGTGGGATTTTTGGCGCCCTGTTTTCTTTTGTAAAGTAGACTGCTGAATGGGGCGCTGCAGTTATAGACTGCCACCTGCTTGGTTACCCAACGCACATTCTGCGATGCGTTAAAGCCCTATAAGATTGATACAAGTTTATTCTTGATAAAATTTGCTCTTGAGAGACGTTTACTGAGGTAGAGAAATAACATGAAGATAAAATTATTTTTGTTCATCCTTGTTGCCAGTGGTGTGATCAATACGGCTTGGGCTGAAAAAGTAGCCATTGTTTATGACGAATCGTCACCTCAGGCGAGCTACGCGGCACGCAAGCTGAGTGAAACACTTAAAAGCGAAGGTCATGAATTACAAAAAAAGCACGTGGGATATGATTATTTAATCAGTCTTGCTACCCACCCCGAACGATTAAAACCCGAAGCTTTTTCTATTATTCCGCAGGGCAAAATCATCACCGTTCTAGGTGGCGATAATCGCGGCATGATTTACGGCGCTTTGGCGCTGGCTGAGCAATTACGTAATCACGTTGCTTTAGGGCAAGTGACCGCTGAGAGCCAAACACCACAGCTTGAGTTTCGCGGCATCAAACACAATTTGCCGTGGGAAACCTACAGAGCCAGTACCGCGCTCACACAACATACGCCAACCGTTCGCGACCTGAAATATTGGGAAGCGTTTTTAGACATGATGGTGGAAAACCGTTTCAATGTTGTCAGTTTATGGAATTTGAATCCTTACACCTTTATGGTGATGCCAAAGAATTTCCCTGAAGCGAGCCCGTGGTCAGAAAAAGAATTGGCTGAATGGCAAAAGCTGTATCGCGGTATTTTTAAAATGGCGAAAGAGCGTGGGTTGGATACCTATATCGTGCATTGGAGTATTTTTGTCAGCCCGCAATTCGCCGAAGCACACGGTGTAGCCAAGAAAAATTTCTATCCGCATTACTATGTTGCGGGCGATACCTCTGAAATTGTGCGTCGCTATTTGCGTGAAAGCGTTAAGCAAGTGTTGGAAGAATATCCTGATCTAGATGGCGTAGGTATTTCGCACGGTGAAGGCATGGCCGAAATGACACCGCTGCAACGCCAACAATGGATGGATGATGTGTTAATTGCGGGCATGCTGGAAGCCAAGCGGCCGGTGAAACTTATCCATCGCGTTCCTTTTTCATCTGGCTTATCGTCAGACCCCGGTGTGAGTAAAAACGTTGAACAAGTTACGCGCGCCGCCATGGAAAAATTGGAAGATCGTTTTGCAGGGCCTATTTGGGTAGAGATGAAATTTAATTGGTCGCACGGCCATTCCACACCCACATTAGAAAAAGTACACGGTGGGAAACTGGGTGATACCTACTTTGTTCCGCAACCCAAAAATTACAAAGTGGTGTGGCAAGTGAGAAACGAAGATTTCTTTGCATTGCGCTGGGGAGTGCCTGAATTTATTCGCAGCCACATTAAGCTAAATGGCCATGAAAATTATGTGGGTGGATATTTTATTGGCTCTGAAACTTATATCCCCGCGCTGGATTATTTTACTGCGGTTAAAGACCCTGTGGATTGGAAGTGGGCGTTTCAACGTCAGTGGTTGTTTTACAAATTGTGGGGCCGTTTGCTGTATGACGCCAACACTCCAGACGCTGTATTCCAATCTGAATTTAATCGCCGCTTTGGAACCAAGGGCGATAATTTATTACAAGCCTATGCCTTGGCTTCCAACACGCAATTACGTTTAGCATCACTTTATGATTCAACCTGGGATTTTATGTTATACAGCGAAGGCTTTTTGGCGTTGCAGGGAGACATCACAAAATATATTTCTGTTGATCGGCTTATCAGTCAACCCACCATGGCCAGCGAATATGTTTCTGTTGGTGATTACGTTGAAAAAGCAGCCGCAGGTACGAATTTTTCTGCCGACAAAATAACGCCACCGCTACTGGCCGCGATGTTGGAGCGCGATAACAACCAGGCGTTGCAACTCGTTAATGGAATAGATACCAAGGGCAACGCAAGCCTTATGTACGAAGTGGCTGACGTAAAAACCTGGGCGAATCTTGGATTGCATCTGGCCGAAAAACTAAAAGGTGCTGTAGCACTTAAAAAATTCAGGCTGTCTGGCGACCCAGAACAACAGCGCCAAGCGATTAAACACTTAGAGCAAGCATTGGTGTATTGGGACGAGGTGATCCGCATAACGAGGCCCATATACCGCGACATGCCCTTAACCCATTACAACCATAATTCCTATGATGAAAATAAAAACAATCTGTTCCACTGGGCATTAATTCGCGATCAAGTTAAAGCGGATATTGATATTGCGAGGAGTAGTGTGAAAGGGAATTAGTGCCTCAGCGCGCCATTAGTCCCAACTTGTTAGGAAATGACAGGTTGGGTAAGGGTTTTGTTGGAGTGGTTAAGTCTTAGAAATTACCTGCTCGGCTAAATGTAACCAATATATGGTTTATATTTGCCAATATATGGTTTATATTAATCATATATTGGTATGGAGGTGATTATGTTCATCTTAAAAGGCATTCTGCGGGCAGAAACTCAGGAAAAAACGCTTATCTATTTGCTATTACGTGGTTCTGGTTACGGTAAAAGTATTGCCGAATTTTATGGTATCCCAGCAAACCCTGTACAAAAACAATTGGCCCGTCTTGAGTCAGACGGTGTGATTGTCAGTCAGCTAATAGGAAAAATCCGCAGTTATGAGTTAAATCCGAATTACTTATTTATAGAGCCATTAAAAGAACTGCTAAAAGCAGCATTAATAGTCTACCCCTCCGAAATAAAAGACCAGTTATTAGTACAGCGTACAAGACCGCGGCAGGCAGGGAAGTCGCTGGAAAGTGTGCGTGATCGTTAATAAATTAGGGAATGAATAATGGATTACAGCAAGACTTCAATAATTGACTTGGCAGCACTACTCGCGAAGCATTTACAGCATCATGGTGTTGAAGTAGTGCTGGTGGGTGGCCTTGCGGTAGAAATATATACTGAAAATCTTTATCTCACTAAAGATATAGATATGGTCAACACCAATTACAAAAAGCCAAGTTATCTGAATAAAGTTATGGGTGAGCTTGGCTTTCGCAAACACGGGCGAGTTTATATTAATGAAAGTACTGAAATCACGGTGGAGTTTCCACCGGGGCCATTAGCGGTAGGCAATAATTTTATTAAAAATACGACAGTAGTTAATACCGGAAAGGGTTCCATACCTATTTTGTATGTAAGGGATGTTGTAATCGATAGATTGGCGGCTTACATCCATTGGCAAGACAGGCAATCGTTAATTCAAGCAACTGCTGTTATGTTGAAGCATAATTTAGAGCCTAAAGACTTCAAGAAGTTTTTAGGCGCCGAGGGTGATTCATCCGACTATGAATTATTGGGGCTGTTATTCGCACAAGCGCAAACTAAAAATATTACTGCCATGGCTCACCTTGAATCGTTGTTGTCGGAAATAATTATTGGCAGGCTTTAATGTGTAAATATTTTCACAAATTTATTTTTGGGTGTGTGAAGTTAAACGATATTTCAGCAAACGGCTGTGCGGTTTAACGAACAAGACTATAGCTGGCGCCCATAAAAAAACTCCCTACAGGTTTCGCCTGCAGGGAGTTTTTATTTATATGGTGGGCCCACCCAGACTTGAACTGGGGACCTGCCGATTATGAGTCGGATGCTCTAACCAACTGAGCTATAGGCCCTAAAAATAAAACACCCGAGTTAATCAAAACAAACCTTCGTTTGTTTTGCCCCTTCGGGCTTCGGAGCGCTTGCGCTCCTTGTTTCAAACGCAGTGCGTTTGTGAACTGGGGACCTGCCGCCTCTTTACCTACATAGATAGGGAGTCGGATGCTCTAACCAACTGAGCTATAGGCCCTGATAGCGTTTCCGCTTGAAGGACGGGCATTATAGAGACATGTTTCCGGCGTGACTAGCCTTGCTAAGTGTTTGAATGCGCAGAAAAAATAAAACCCGCACTTGGCGGGTTTTATTTTGTTCGTTTGATGATCAATTAGTCACTGTTGACTGTTAATCATCTAAGAAGCTACGCAAATGATCAGAGCGCGATGGGTGGCGCAATTTGCGCAACGCTTTGGCTTCGATCTGACGGATACGCTCACGCGTTACGTCGAATTGCTTGCCCACTTCTTCCAAGGTGTGGTCGGTGTTCATGTCGATACCGAAACGCATACGCAGTACTTTTGCTTCGCGGGCGGTGAGGCCTGCAAGAACTTCGCGCGTTGCTTCCATCAAGCCTTCCATTGTGGCGGATTCAACCGGAGACACGATTGTGGTGTCTTCAATAAAGTCGCCCAAATGTGAATCTTCGTCGTCGCCGATGGGGGTTTCCATGGAGATAGGTTCTTTGGCGATTTTTAGCACTTTGCGAACTTTATCTTCTGGCATATCCATACGTTCGCCGAGTTCTTCTGGCGTAGGTTCACGACCCATTTCTTGCAGCATTTGACGCGATACACGGTTGAGTTTGTTGATCGTCTCAATCATGTGCACCGGAATACGAATGGTGCGCGCTTGGTCTGCAATCGAACGGGTAATCGCCTGACGAATCCACCAAGTGGCGTACGTTGAGAACTTGTAACCGCGACGGTATTCGAATTTATCCACTGCTTTCATCAAACCGATGTTGCCTTCCTGAATCAAATCGAGGAATTGCAAACCGCGGTTGGTGTATTTTTTGGCGATAGAAATAACGAGACGCAAGTTTGCCTCAACCATTTCTTTCTTGGCGCGACGTGCACGCGCTTCACCAATCGACATGCGACGGTTGATGTCTTTAATGCTCGCAAGGCTTAAACCGCTTTCAGCTTCGATGTGCGCTAAAGCTTGTTGACCGGCGATTACGTCAGGTACTACCGCTTGCAGTTTTTCAGCATTTTCGGTTTTGGCTTTGATTAAATCAGGCAACCATTCTTCATTAATTTCGTTGCCGGGGAATTCTTTGATAAAGGTTTTACGTTGCATTTGCGCTTTGCGCGTACACAAGTCCATCACTAAGCGCTCCGCTTTACGCACGTTTTCCAGTGTTTCGCGGGCTTTGGTGTACAGCGGTTCGAATTGGCGCGCGGGGATTTTGAAGAACTTGAACAATTCACCTAAATCAGATAATTCTTTTTCCGCTTGCTTGCTGCCGTAACCGTACTTAGCCAAGGTTTTAACGGCTTTTTCGTGTTGCTTTTGCAGGGCTTCAAAGCGAACTTTGGCTTCTTCTGGGTCTACACCCGAAACCGCTTCTTCTTCATCTTCAGTAGCGGCTTCTTCTTCCTCGTCATCGCCAACGGCTTTTGCGCCTGCAATGGGTGCTACTTCAATTTCAGCGTCTTCATCAATGATGGTCGCAGGAATTTCTTCAACGGGATCGAGCCAGCCGATAATTACGTCGGCAAGCTTGCGCTCTTCTTTGGCAACCAAGGCGTATTCGTCGAGGATTTTTTGCACGGCGCCCGGCCAGTAGGCAACGGCGTGCATAAGCTCGCGCACACCTTCTTCGATGCGTTTAGCAATAACGATTTCGCCTTCGCGCGTCAGCAATTCCACGGTGCCCATTTCGCGCATATACATACGCACAGGGTCGGTAGTGCGGCCAGCTTCGGTTTCTACGGCGGCGAGGGCTGCGGCAGCTTCAGCGGCGGCAATTTCATCGGCGGCGGAATCACCATCGGTCATCAATAAGGTATCGGCATCGGGCGCGGTTTCGTATACGCGAATCCCCATGTCGTTAATC
>DAOORH010000199.1:0-6411 GCA_035389145.1 Cellvibrio sp. | reverse complement strand
AAAAAAGCGGTGATTTTTTGACTAGCTTGAGCAAACAAAATGCTAAACCCCCATCTTGATCAGGTGTTTAGCATTAGACAAATTCGATCAGGTTTGTGCCTGAGGCTCTATTGCATCCCAACCCGACTTAACAGTTTTTAGCAGCTCAATAACTTCCGACAACATCTCAACTTTATTAAAAGCTGATGCCTCTAACAAGCGGCGCCCCATATAATCGTAAAGATCGTCGAGACGCTCAGGTAGATCGGTCCCCTCAACACTCATATCCAAAGAACTGCGTAAGCCGGAGATAATCCCCATGGCCTTACCGATAAGTACGCCTTTGGTGGAAGCATCGCCACGCTCCATGGCAGCCTTAGCCCCGTTCATACGCTCCAATGCACCATCCATAAGGAGCTGAATGAGGCGATGAGGGCTAGCGTTGTTAATCTGCGTTTCCAGCCCGAGTTGACGATATTGCTTAAGGGCTTCTTGCGAATTGTAATTAGACAATGTTGGCGCTCCTTTACTGGCTCAGCTGTTAGTTATACCGCTAAGCCTAGCATTAAATCAATGCGCCATTGAAGCAACTTCACGCTTACATTGCACAATGAGACTTGCATACACCCCTTTTAGCTCGTTTAAAGCCTCGGCTATCGCTTGGGCGTCATTCTCGTTAGCGAGAATCACCCTATCAATAAGCAGTGCACAGGCTTGATCCAAACGACGAACCTGATCCCAATCTTCGGCATTTAAAGCGCTATTAAGTGCGCTCTGTAGCCGGCGAACATGTAGAACTCCTGCTTGACCAGAATAAATTACAGGCGCCACTAAGCGAAGGCCCATTTCAACGTACCTCGTTAGCAATGGCATCCCAACCCGACTTCAATTCCCCTAAAAGGCGGCCGCATTCGTCCAAAATCGCTGGGTCATTTTCTAGATTGGCTTTCAATAAACGGCGAACAATATAGTCGTATAAACCTTCAAGATTTGCTGCCAGTTCACCGCCCTCCTTATCATTTAAACTGCCCTGCAAGCCACCTACTATATTAATGGCCTTTCCAATAAGCTCTCCTTTGCGGGCGATTTGGTGTTGCTGCATAGCGCCCTTGGCCTGTGCGATACGTTCCAATGCACCTTCAAATAGCATTTGAATCAAGCGATGAGGGGATGCGTCGAGGACATTGGTTTGAGTTTTAACAGATGAATAATGCTGTGCTGCCTGGTATGCATTCATAGGAACTTCTCTCATCAATGAGCGTTAGGAGTTATGCGGCAGTTACTTCTCTCTAATAGTTGCCCGCCTACAAAGTTAGCGGCACCACCTACAATTTCTTTAATGAGCTCCAGAAAAATTATTTGTTTCACCGATATACCTAAGTGGGCTTCGGGTTTATGCTTAGCAGAAACTTAATCCCCCCCTCACCAAGGATTTTTATGAAAGTGATCGCAGGCCTAGCGCTCTCTATGGCCCTATTTTTGACTCAATTAGCCCATTCTGAATCGCTGCGCTGCAAAGGCGATATAGTAGATATTGGAGATGCCAAGATCGATGTGTTTCGTAAATGTGGTGAGCCCACACTGAGAGACACTTACTGCGAAAAAACACCCATAAGAATTAAACGAGCAGACGGCTACTGGGATACTCTGGAGCGCTGCGAAAACGTAGATGTGTGGACTTACAACCCTGGCAAAGGGCAGTTTTGGACCAACCTTTATTTCAGCGAAGGGAAACTACGTGAGATGCGCTATGGCGACCGAGTTGAATAGACGATCAAGTCGAAAAACCAGAATTTTCTTAACAAAAAGGCCGCATTACGGCCTTTTTTGTTAGAAAATTTCATTAAAAAATTACAGACCTTTATGCGCCAAACCATCACGCAGCACATAGTTAAATTGATCATCCAAAAGCGCGCGCCAACGCGCCTGCCCAAATAGGTTCGCGCAATCCTCCAGCGCAAAGGCTCGATAACCCTGCTGTGTTAACAAGTGCGCCGCGGCTCGGCTGCGACGCCCTGTATTACAATAAAAAATGTAAGGGCGATTTCTATCTAGCATGCGGGACTTAATGCCCAATAAATTTAGCGGTACATTCACGGCAGAGTGCAAATGCAACTCGGCGTATTCTTCTTCGCTGCGTACATCTACCGCAACGGCTCCTGCTGCAATTTTATCTGAATAAGATTCCAATGTTATTGAAGGAACCTGAGGCTCTTTTAGCAAACGGAAAAAGTCTTGCTTATCCAAACGCATTAACACACCGTCGGTCAACATAATTACCGATGCATTGCGCGCTGCTTCATTAACCAAAGCATCCTCGCCAAAACAGCGCCCTATCCCAATAGTTGCTAAATGTTCACGCCCTGCCTCACTGTGACGCCAAACTTCAGCCTCACCTTCTTTCATAAAATAACATTGATCACCCAACTCTCCTTGCCGAATAACCACATCACCTGCATACACTACCTGCGGAATTAAACGCGAAAAAATTTCTTCTACATTTGTGGGGGGAACTTTAAAAAATAAATTGGATTTTAATACCGTCATCATCCAATCTATATCTTCATCTAGATCGCGCTGACGGGAAATATTAAGCTGCAAATAATCAGCAACTTGACTCCAAGCCAAAAGTTTATCCAAGCGCTCATTATCTAACCGTAAAATACTGCAATCAGACTCGGCAACAGCAGTCACCAAACGCGGTTGATGATGGCCTATAGGCAGCAAGCTAGATCTACCCTTAACAATCGTAGTTACATTATATTCATCAACCAAGCTTACATTGCCGTAAAGTAAATACACATGATGTGCGTCATAAGCTCCGCGCGAAAAAATCGTTTGACCAGCACAAATTACCTCCGCGCGCGCGTGACTTAGCAACTCCAACAGATGACTCTCGCTCATATCTTTGAGCGGAACCAAGGTGCGCGTTAATGCTAAATCAAATTCAACCTGCACTGGCACGATATTTTTTTGCAGTTGCATAAAATATTCCTTCGCTTTACAGCAATAAAGGCTATTCATCTAATGGACAATTATTCCAGTGTAAACCTAACCCTTTAATTAAGATCAAATCCACGTCGGCCTTGCAAACCACCGGTATGAACCAAAATTAATCGGCTGCCAAGTGGCCAGTAATTCTGCGCTAACAATTGCGCAACACCCCAACACATTTTTAGCGTATAAACAGGGTCAAGTAAAAGTTTCGTTTCGCGCTCAAACTCGAACAGAAATTCGCGTAAATCATTGGGTAATTTCTTTGCATAGCCACCACCGTGGTAACCGCTAATTAAACGCCAATTTGCAGTTTCGCAACCCAAGCTTTTCTGGTAGTCAATAAGATCCGCTCCCAAAGCCCCCTCGCCTTTTAAAACGGAGAAGCCCAATACACTGCCTGAACTTTGCGAGCAGTTGTCTTGCGCCAAACCTGCGGCTAAACCTGCCAGCGTATTGGCTGTTCCAGCCGCTACACAAACCGCAGTATAGTCAGATTTCACTTGCTGGTATATCGCCGCACCTAAAGTCTTGGTGCCGATAACCCCGTAGCTATTCGCGCCCCCTTCAGCGATCTCAAAAAAGTCACCATAGCAAGCCTTTAGCTCCAACCTTAACTCGTCTGAGCACTTTTCACGATAATCTGCTCGGGATACAAAATGTAATTGCATTCCCCAAGCTTCTGCATCCAAAAGTGTTGCACTTAATTGCTTAGGTCGCTCACCGCGAATCACACCAATCGCTTTAAATCCGTAAGTATTTGCCGCTGCCGCTAACGCATATAGATGGTTTGAATAGGCGCCGCCAAAACTTAGTAATTGCGAGCAACCTAATGCTTGAGCGGCTCGCAGGTTATAAAACAACTTATAAAACTTGTTACCGCTTAAGTGTGTATCAATCAGATCATCGCGTCTGACCAAAACCTCAACACCCTTTTGCTTTGCAAGATTCCACTGTAACCTCTGCAAAGGAACTTGTTGCGCTCTATTCAAAAACTCATCTTCAGACATTAAATCAATCAACTCTCACCAACCTGTTTAATTCAAAACGACTATCGCTTTTCGGAAACAAGTTTATAAGAAATTAGTTGATGGTGCTCACAGCGATCGCTTTCACCCTCGTGAAACTCAATCGGCGAACCAATACGCACCAAGGGCTTAGCACACACATGGCCATTACCATCCGTACCCTTACAACTTGGGTTTTGATAGTGTTCAAACCAATTTGAATAGAGCCTTTCACCTACACCCGAATTCTTTGCAATGTATGCCGTTGGGTTCTCAATGTAGCGACTTAAGTCTGCCAAGGGGATTGTGAATTGTCCTGCGCCGGGATGATAAACAACAAAATTAATACCCGCTTTATCCAAACGAGCTAAAACTTGCTCACCACTGTTACTCAACAACTCTTGATACTCTTGTTTTATCTTAACGATTTCTTCTTTAAGAGCGGTTTCGTTTTGGTGACGATAAAACAGCTCCACCTCGCGCATATCCAACATCTCGCGCAACTCGGCTGTTGCGGTTTGTAATTTCAAGGCCAGCTCCACCTCAAAATTCTCTTGTAGTGCTTGAATTTGACTGTTCTCGTCAAGCTGTGCCGCTTTTAACTTGTGCGAGAAATATTCACGCATACCTTCAACTTTGCTGGCTTGAACATCAAAGCTTTCTTTAAGCGATTGGTTACGGGAATCTAAATCCTTATTCTGATCCATTAACTGCTTGAGCTTTTCTTGATAGGCTTGCAAACGCTGTTGGTGCTCATGCTGCAACGCTTGCATGGCCTCTTGCTGCTTGGAATGAAGGGTTGCGATTCGCAAGCGCTGTTCTTTTATTAAACTCGCGGTCTGATTGCGCAACTCCTGAGCATAATGCTCATGCAATTTTTGTTGCAAGGCCAAGTTATTTTGTTCTTGTGGTGCAGCAACAGGTACAACGGCCAATCGCTCCTGAGCCTGCTTTTTAAAAATGATCCCCATGCGATTATTCTGTACAGATTTTTTCAGCTGCGCAAAACTGGATTTAACAGGGTCCATTTGCGGATCCCACAATTTCTTCTGTTGCCAACCAATCGCACACTGACTGTAACACGCCAAGCGAATAGCGCCTGCGCCCATATCCGGCCCTTTGCCTGAAACCTCAGCAAGTTGCTGCAAGGGAATATTCCAACGGCGATCCACCATACCCTTTTCATCGAAATCGAGTAAAAAGAAGACCGCGGCGGTGATACATAGATTGGCGTTGATAACAAGGTAAACAGCTTTAGCTGTGGAGCCTTTAAAGTCGGGAACAGGCACAAAACCGTCCAGAATCGCTTCAAACTCTGGGTACAGTAGCTCACGTGTAATCGCATCACCCGCAAACAAGACGACCGCCTCAACAGTATCGGTACTTTCTAAAGCCATAGCGCTATCCCAATAGAGACCCAACTGATCATTCATAGCTGAGTATAAGCTAGCTTATTTCGCAACTAATTGATGGTTGCCGCAAAAATCACTATTTAAGCTATATTTGCGGCCCACTCGACGATCCAATAGGTATCAATCAAAGGGGTAAGCGTGACTGGATTGGCATTTTGAAATGAAATAAACATCAAACACTGGCAAGGCCAGCGAAAGGTTTATTTAGAAGACAGGGAAAATCTCGTACGGAGGGATAAAAATCTATCTAAATCTGAGGGTTCGCGATGATTGCTCAGATATCTGAATAGTCATCGGCGATATCATCATCAAACTCTTCTACATCGTCCAAAAGGTCTTCAATGTAATCTTGCATGGTGTATTCCTTAATATTTATGTTTAGTTAAGGGCTGGAATCCTTTCCAGAATCTGTTCCTTGGGATAAAGATAGCAACCTAAAATGACAAATCAATGAACAAAAAATAAACATTCAATGACACATAGAGGGGATATAGAGGCAAGAGTTCAAAACACAAGGGGAAATCATAACGCCTGAAAGCAAAAAAGCCGCCTCAAGAGGCAGCTTTTTAAGAATTAGTGGCGGACCGGACGGGGCTCGAACCCGCGACCTCCGGCGTGACAGGCCGGCATTCTAACCGGCTGAACTACCGGTCCGCAAAACATCTCAACGAGAACACATTTAAGTGGTGGGCGGTACAAGACTCGAACTTGTGACCCATGCCTTGTAAGGGCATTGCTCTACCAACTGAGCTAACCGCCCTTGTTGAGAGGTGCGCATTCTACCTAATTTTGAGAGGCTGTCAAACTTTTTTTATATTCAAGTTCAAGTAGTTAACACTGAAAGATTGAATCGGCTATTTACCCGTCAAACCGCTTGAAACCAAAGCAATTCATAAAAACATTGCACTTGTACTTTTGGTGTGGCCGAGTCAATGCGACAATGGCAGCCCTTCTTTGAATGCAACCTTACAACGCAACAGAAACAATGACTCAGATGCCCCCCAAAGCTCATTTAGTCA
>DAOORH010000198.1:0-6455 GCA_035389145.1 Cellvibrio sp. | reverse complement strand
CCCCACCCGTAACCCCGGCGCAAGTGTTTTTGAAAAAGACGAACAATAAATTACTTTTTCGTCGAAGCGTTTACACACGCTCGGGCGTTGATTGCCGAATGCCAAATCGCCATAAATATCATCTTCTATAAGCGCAACTTTATGTTTCCGGCAAAGTGAGGTCAGTGCCTTTTTATTGGTATCCGATAGACTCGCGCCGAGCGGATTACTGAAATTGGAAACCACCAAGCAAGCCTTTATTGACCAATGTTCCATCGCTAATTGCAGCGCATCTAACGAAATTCCCGCCACCGGATCAGTGGGGACTTCTATGGCTTGCAACCCCATGTGTTCGATAATTTGCATGAGCCCGTAATAACTGGGCGACTCTATGGCAATAAAATCACCCGGTACCGTTACAGCTTTAAGCGTTAATAATAATGCCTCTTGGCAACCATTGGTGATCACAATATCGTCCACATTCAACTGGCAGCCTAGCAGTGCCATGCGCTTAGCTATTTGTTGACGCAGCTCCAAATTGCCACGCGCATAAGATTCGTAACAACATATATTCAACCGTTCCAAGCGCGCCATTTTTACAATCGCTTTTTCCACCACAACCGAAGGTAGAATTTTTACATCAGGCACTGCACCGCCAAGATTGACATCCGACCCTTTTTGAATTTGATGGAAAAGTTCTAGTATTAATTGCTGGCCAACCACATCACGCGGAACCATTTTGTGTTGCGTAAGTTGTGGTGATTCAAATTCGGCAGTGAGCAATCCATTTACGTAAAAGCCAGAGCGCGGCCGAGATTCAATATATCCACCATTCATAAGTTCATTGTAGGCCGCCACCACGGTTGCAGCACTTACACCGCGCTGTGTGCTCGCGGTACGCACCCCAGGCAACTTATCGCCAACCTTATAAATACCCGATTCGATTTGCGAAATAATTTCAGCTGCGAATTGGTGATAGAGATTACCCATAATATTTGAACCTAATAAGTCAATTACAGCAGTACAGAACCTTAAGGCTTTGACCAGTACAGATTAACAATAATCAATCTGTACTGGTGTAATTTATAAATTGTAAATCTGCACATATCGAATAAGCAAGGCTATTCTAGCCTTACGTCATTTACTGGCGAATATGCTGCAAACAGCAGTGCAACCTGACATTAGGAGTACGCAATGACAGACAACCAGACTTTGCCCCACCTGCCCTACTTTGTGATAGACGCATTTACGGTGGTAGACGCATTCACTCATAAACCTTTTAGCGGTAACCCTGCTGCTGTTTGTATTTTGAGTGAGCCTAAGACGGACGATTGGCTGCAGCAGGTTGCAGCAGAATTTAATTTGTCTGAAACCGCATTTTTGTGGCATGAACAAAACAATCAGTGGAAACTTCGCTGGTTTACACCCACCTGCGAAGTAAAACTATGTGGCCATGCAACGCTTGCCTCTGCACACGTACTTGCGCGCGAATTACAGCTGCCACATGCAGAATTTTTATTTTCCACCGTGAGCGGAATATTAACCGCCAAGGTTGATGAACAAACCATTACGCTTAATTTTCCAAAAGTTGAGCCTAAATTATTTAGCCGGATTTATTTACACAATGACGACGTGGGCATTAAAGAACTCAATCTGGATATAGTGGCGGCTTATCAAGCTGGCGAAGATATTATTGTTGAGCTGGCACATGAAGATGAAGTGTTAAATTATTCACCCGAATTAGACAAGCTCGCCAAAATAGAAACGCGCGGTATTATCTTAACCGCGCCCAGTAAAAACGCTGAACGTGATTTTGTATCGCGCTTTTTTGCACCTAGCTTCGGGATCAACGAAGATCCGGTTACTGGTTCTGCACATTGCAGCTTAGCAATTTTGTGGAGTAAAAAACTGGGAAAATCATCTTTGCGTGCGGAGCAGCTATCTCAACGTCGCGGTTTTCTTGAAGTAGGTGTACATCCAGAACATGTGAGCCTAATGGGGGAATGCATGACTTTTTCAAAAGGAACCTTAGTGCTATAAACTACGGCTTCTAGTTTTACTACTGGAGGCCTGTAATAGCGTGCTCAAAAAAAATACAGGAATATCTTATGGAAATAGTAACAGCTGAAATACAAGACTGCGAAGAAATAATCCGCTTACAAAGAATCGCCTATGAAGCTGAAGCCCAATTATATAAAGATTGGACGCTACCGCCATTACTCCAAACAGTAGATTCTTTACAGCAAGAACTTCAATCGTCAATTATTTTAAAAGCGGTTGAGGGAAACAAAATTGTGGGGTCGGTACGGGCAAAGTTGGTTGGGGACGCTTGCCATATTGGCCGTTTAATTGTGCACCCGGATTTTCAAGGGAAAGGTATAGGCAGTAAACTATTAGAACATATTGAAAAACATTTTAGGCAAGCAAACCAATTTGAGCTTTTTACCGGCACCAAAAGTGAGGGCAATATTAGATTTTATATGCGGAATGGTTATACGATAAGCAAAACACAAGTGTTAACGGAAAACATATCCTTAGTTTATTTGGTGAAAATACCGAAGTCGTCCTCGTTTTAAATACACTTACTTTTTAAGCTGATTGACCAATGCTCTAGGCCTATCCATTTTTCGTTTAGCAATCATTACAGCCACGCGACGGTTTTGCGCACGCCCCATTTCCGTATCATTAGAGGCCAATGGCTGAAATTCACCATAGCCTACAGCAGCCAAACGCTCAGGCTCAACACCCTTATCGGCTAAAAATTTTACAATCTCAGTTGCGCGCGCCGATGACAACTCCCAGTTGGTGGGATACCGAACATTGCGGATTGGCACATTGTCAGTAAAGCCTTCTATTTGAATTGGGTTTTCATAATTTTTTAAGATATTCGCAATTTCAGTGAAAATAACCTGCGCTTGCGGGCTGGTTTCAACACCACCCGATGAAAACAAAATACTGTCATTTAATTCAATTTGTAACCAAAGTTCATTACTGGAGACTTTGATCATTTGATCATTAATCAGCTGCGAGAATTTTTCGTTTACTAAATCTGAAATTTGCGTCAATTCATCCGATGTCTGAGTTTTTGCCGTGGTGTTGGATTGCGCATTCATCTCAGGTTTTGCGGAGTCTTCCACTATCACAATCGCTGGCGGTGTAGCTGCATCTTGTGCAGCGGTTTTACCCATGTCTATTGGTGTAATCGCATCGTTAGAGGGGCTCACCTTGTCTTGCGGCATTGGGTTTGCTTTGGAATCGTTAGGCTGATTAAAAGCCTCAACAAACGTTTCTGATAAAACGCGGTATTTACTTTGGTTGACTTGCGAGATGGAATACATGACCACAAAAAATGCAAACAAAAGCGTAATAAAGTCGGCATAAGAAACCAACCAACGTTCATTGTTAACGTGTATTTCTCGCTGTCTACGACGTACCATAATATTTACGCCACAAAGGAAAGGAGCCGATAGGATTAGGGGTGCAAATATCCATTTAACTTAATTTCAATAGAGCGGGGATTTTCGCCATCGGCAATCGCAATAATGCCTTCGATAATGAGTTCACGATACTGAGAGTTTTCATTCACACACATTCGCAATTTATTGGCGATGGGCAATAGAAATAAGTTGGCAAGCGCAACACCATAAATAGTTGCCACAAATGCAATCGCAATGCCTGGGCCAAGCAAGGCCGGATCGGCGAGATTGTTCATTACATGAATAAGCCCCATAACCGCACCAATGATACCTATGGTAGGTGCGTAACCGCCCATGCTTTCGTAAAATTTTACCGCATCGTAATCGCGCTGCTCATCCAAAATTAAATCAGATTCTAAAATGCGGCGAATAGCTTCTGGCTCGCTGCCATCCACTAACAGCTGCAAACCTTTCTTTGCGAATGGATCCTTTTCTTTTTCAGCAATAGCTTCAAGCCCTAACAAACCATCCTTACGTGCAGCATTAGCCCAGCGCACTAATTTAGAAATTCCCTCTTTAAACGGAGAGTAAGGCGGTTGAAATACCCACTTAAAAATTCTGAGCGCACGCTTCAAACTGTGCTTAGGGGTTTGCAAAATCGCAGCGGCTAAAGTACCGCCAAAAACAATAAGTGCAGCCGACCCATTGAGTAGCGAATGGATTGAACCGCCTTCAGCAAAATTACCACCAATAATGACAGCAAAGCCAAGAATAACGCCGACTATGCTGAGAATATCCATTACACAACCTCACGCGCTAAACGCGGGCCAATCTCTTTCAAACTCAAGACACGATCCGTATGACCAGCGCGTGCAACGGCCATCGGCATACCATAGATGACTGAACTTGCTTCATCTTGCGACCACAACTGTGAGCCAGCTTCTTTCAATAAACCTGCGCCTTTGCAGCCATCTGAACCCATGCCGGTTAAGACAACACCTAAGGCTTTATCGCCATAACAATTTGCCGCTGAACCAAAAGTAATATCGAGCGAGGGTTTGTAATTCACACGATCATCATCTGGCAAAACGCGCACACATCCACCGTTGCGTTTATCCAGCATCAATTGTTTACCACCGGGAGCCAATAAGGCTAAACCCGGTGCTAATAAATCGCCATCAACCGCTTCACGCACTTCAATTTTGCACTGTTTGTTTAAACGCTCTGCAAAAGCTTTTGTAAAATTTTCTGGCATATGCTGTACGAGCACAATTGGAATAGGAAAGTTTTGCGGCAATTCAATAAGCACTTCTGTTAAGGCTACTGGCCCGCCCGTTGAAGCGCCGATTACTAAAATTTTTGGCTGCCGCTTTAAGCGATAATTTTCTGCTGACGAAGGCACAGCTGCTCTCGGCGCAGGAGCGGATTGAGAATTTGCTGATGGCGCTGCTGTTTTTTGCGCGGAAGATGACGCCATTGAAGACGTAGTAGCGGCAAGCAAGGATGTCGCCGTTGCAGTAGAGCTTGTTGTTCCAGTAGTAGATGTAGCAGCTGTGGGCTTTGGTGTAGTTGGTGCCGTAGGCGTACTCGCAAAACCAGGCGCAGGGCTAGGCTGGCCTGCGCGCGCCAAAGTAATTAAACGTTCATGCAGCTTTTTTTTCAGTGCCACGGAGTTACGCGAAACTTCGGCAAAATCTTTGGGAATAAAATCTAATGCACCAGCGGCCAAAGCATCGAGAGTTACTTTTGCGCCTTCATAGGTGAGCGAGGAAAACATAATAATAGGCACCTTGCGGGCAGCTAAAATATGTTTAACAGCTGTAATGCCATCCATCACCGGCATTTCAAAATCCATGGTGATGATATCGGGTTTTAAATCCTCCGCTTTCTCAACTGCTTCGCGGCCATTGCTTGCAATGCCAACCACTTTCAGATCGGGGTGCTCATTAATAATTTCTTTCAGACGATGCTGAAAGAAACTTGAATCATCAACCACCAACACCCGTAACGGCATTAACATTACTCCGAACCAACTAAGTTATTTATTCCGATCAGGGTTATCAAAAGATCAGCTCTACGTTGCCATTAAAAATTAGGTGTGACCCCAAGAGGCTGCACCTTTGGCATATCGACGAAGCAAGCTGGGAATATCTAAAATCAACGCGATGGTACCATCGCCAGTGATAGTTGCACCGGCCATACCCGGTGTACCTTGCAGCATTTTTCCGAGCGGTTTAATGACCACTTCTTCTTGGCCAATTAATTGATCTACTACAAAACCAACGCGGCGTGTGCCTACGGTCACAATGACCACGTGCGCAAATTGTTGTCTTTCACCGCCGTAGTAATTTTTAATAAGCCAATCTTTCAAATAAAACAACGGAATTGCTTGATCGCGGATTGCAATGCAATCTTGGCCGTCTACCACATGGCTTTTTGATAAATCCATGTGGAAAATTTCGTTCACGCTCACCAGCGGCAAGGCAAACGTTTGTTTACCAATCATGATCATGAGGGTTGGCATGATGGCCAAGGTGAGCGGTACTTTAATAATAAAGCGCGTGCCCTTACCTAGGGTAGATTGAATTTCTACACTGCCGTTAAGTTGGTTGATTTTGGTTTTCACCACATCCATCCCAACACCGCGCCCCGACACATCGGAAATTTCCTTTTTGGTGGAAAAACCCGGTGCAAAAATTAAATTGAAGGCTTCAACATCCGATAAACGCGCAGCGGTATCTTCATCGTACAAACCTTTATCAACCGCAACACGACGCAACTTAGCGGGGTCCATTCCTGCACCATCATCACTAATGCATAACAGAATATGATCGCCTTCTTGCTCTGCAGATAAGACCACCTGCCCCATACGCGGCTTGCCGTTGGCTTCACGAATATCGGGAAACTCAATGCCATGATCGACTGAGTTGCGTACTAAGTGGACTAGCGGATCAGCGAGCGCTTCTACTAAATTTTTATCCAGATCGGTTTCTTCACCCACCAACTCCAGATTGATTTCTTTTTTGAGATTGCGCGCCAAATCGCGCACCACACGCGGGA
>DAOORH010000197.1:0-6494 GCA_035389145.1 Cellvibrio sp. | reverse complement strand
GTGCAAGTGAACGGCATTGGCCCAGGCTATTTTGCCACCAGCCAAACCGAAGCGATTCGTGTAGATGGCCACCCCTTTAACGATTTTATTATTAATCGTACACCAGCAGGCAAATGGGGCGAACCAGATGACTTACAAGGCGCCACTATTTTTCTTGCGTCAAAAGCCAGTGATTTTGTTACGGGCCAAATCGTTTATGTGGACGGTGGAATTTTAGCGACTATTGGTAAGCCCAGTAACGAAGCTTAATTTTTAGGTATGGTGCAAAAACCAAAAAAGCCAATTGCATACGCAATTGGCTTTTTTTGGTTAGCAATCAATGAATACCCCAAATAAAAACACCTACGACATAACTGGCGCAATAGTCATTCTTGTGCTGCACTTAACGCATATTGAAACTTGTACGTATTGCAGCAACCAGAGTTTTTCACCATGACAACGATTGAGCAACCGCAAGGCACATTGACACTGCAAACACTCTCTATGCCAGCCGACACAAATCCATTAGGCGATATTTTTGGCGGTTGGCTCTTGTCTCAAATGGATATTGCTGGTGCCATTCTTGCGATTGAAATCGCGCATGGGCGCGTAACAACTGTCGCTGTGAGCAGCATGAAATTCTTACACCCTGTTCCTGTAGGTTCTTTAGTGAGTTGTTACTCGGTTTTACGCGCCATAGGGAACACTTCTATTCGTGTGGGCATTGAGGTCTGGATAAAAGATTTCAAAACCCATCATCGGCTAAAAGTCACCGAGGGTGAGTTTGTGTATGTCGCAATCGATGAGCGAGGCATAAAGCGACCAGTTAATAGCTAAGATTCTGTAAATAATATTGCGAAACTCACACCAAAATTTGGATGGCTTCACACTAAAATATTGATAGATTCATGTTTTGACTGAAAACTAACAATTAGAATATAAAAATAATTCATTGCAATTCAATGAGATAGGAAGACATAAGAACGCAGGACTCCATTGCGATTCACCAATAACGTTGATACTCCAAAAATCTCGCTACTGCAATTTAAAACAAATGCTGCTATGTTTCATCGCTGACGCCAATGGGCATAACCTAGCCCGCGTCGGTAAGCCTCACAACCAACGGAACATGAGCATGCTAAAAGATTCAAAATCAGGCTACGGCCTAGTTACGATTATTTTGCACTGGGTGTGTGCACCGCTGATTATTTTTTTATTTGGTCTAGGCGTTTATATGCGAGGCTTAGATTACTACTCACCTTGGTATCATCGCGGCCCAGAGCTACATATCGCACTCGGCTTACTCGTATTTGTATTAATGTTTTTGCGCCTGCTCTGGCGCAAAGGCAGCAAAGATCCCGACGCAATATCCACCATCAGTAAAAGCAATTTATTGGCAGCCAAGATTGTTAAAGTTTTGCTCTACGTATGCGTGTTTATCATATGTCTTAGCGGTTATTTTATTACGACAGCAGAAGGCGCTGGCGCAAGCTTTTTTGAGATATTTTCTGTTCCCGCGACCGTGGAACTTTCTGCCAAGAATGTGGATCTTATGGGTGCTATTCATAAATATTGCGCGTGGGGCTTAATGGGTATTGTTATTTTGCATGCTGCCGCCGCACTCTTTCACCATTTTATTAAACGCGATAAAACTTTAGTAAGAATGTTAAAACCTGCCACCCTAACACCAACTGACACAACTGATTAATTTCCATCACACTTTAAATTTTCATAACTCTTAACTTGCACAACCCTTAAGGAGACAGAATATGTTTGCCAAAAAACACCTAGCAGCACTGGCCATTAGCAGTATCGGTTTAATCGGTTTGCCTGCTTTCGCAAGCGACTACACCATCGATACCAAAGGCGCTCACGCCTCTATTAACTTTTCAATTCAACACTTAGGCTACAGCGTATTAACCGGCCGCTTTGATACTTTTGCAGGCGATTTTTCTTATGATCCCGCCAAACTAGAAGCGAGCAAAGTGAGTGTAACTATCGACACCAACAGCGTTAACTCTAACCACGCTGAACGCGATAAGCATTTGCGCAGCCCAGATTTTTTAAACGTGGACAAATTTCCTAAAGCGACCTTTGTCAGTAAAAACGTTGTAGTGGGTGCAGATAAATCCAGTTTTGATTTGGTGGGCGATTTCACCTTAAATGGCGTCACCAAAAGCATCACCATCGCCGCGAAAAAAGTAGGCGAAGGTAAAGATCCGTGGGTTAAAGATGGCTACCGCGCTGGCTTTGAAGGCACAACGGAATTAAAACTGAAAGACTTCAATGTAAAAATGGATTTGGGCCCAGCATCTCAAGTCGTGAAGTTGCAGCTGCATGTAGAAGGCATTAAGAAGTAATACTGCGCGCCTTAAAGAAAAAGCCCCCGCTGTGTTAAACGGCGGGGGCTTTTTTATGGCTCTGTTCGTGTTAACTGTTGTTAAGGTAATGCTGTAAAGAAGGGAGTGAGCCCCCTTTAAAAAAGGGGGCTAGGGGGATTTAAAGCAGTAAGAGCAAATCTCCCCTAGCCCCTCTTTTCCAAAGAGGGGGATTTGGTGCGCTGTTAGAAGCTCCAAGAGCCTTAGGCAATAACTGAAAACTTATAACTCATCAACGAGGTATATTCTTCGCCGGGGCGCAAAATAGTATTGGGAAATTGTGGCTGATTAGGTGAATCAGGGAAATGTTGCGGCTCTAAACAAAAACCCGTGCGACGGGTGTAATCCCAGCCATCCCCTTTGAGCGAACCATCCATCCAATTGCCGCTGTAAAATTGCACGCCGGGTTCTTGCGTAAACACTTCTAATACACGGCCAGAATTTTTTTCTAGCACGCGCGCAGCCAAACTTAATTCTTTGGCATGAGCCTTATTGAGCACAAAGTTGTGATCATAACCATTGCCATTTTTAAGCTGCGCATCATCTTGATTAATACGCTCGCCAATTAATCGCGGCGTACGGAAATCAAACGGTGTATTTTCAACGGAAGGCAAATCGCCAGTTGGAATGGCTTCATCATTAATTGCGGTAAAACGGTCAGCATTAATCATTACTTCATGACTGAGAACATCACCTTTGCCTGCCAAATTAAAATAGGCGTGCTGGGTTAAATTGATCGGTGTCGCTTTGTCTGTTACTGCGTGATACTTCACCAAAATTTCGTTGTTATTGGTTAATTCATAAACCACAGTAACATCGAGATTTCCGGGGTAACCTTGGTCGCCATCTACACTTAAATACTTAAGCGTAATGCCCACAGAGTTTTCAGTTGCAAATGGTGTTGTAGCCCACACCACCTTATCAAAACCTACTAAGCCACCGTGCAAATGGTTGCTGCCATTGTTGGTTGCTAAAGAATAGGTTTCGCCATCGAGTGTAAATTTTCCGCCCGCAATGCGGTTGCCAAAGCGACCGATCAGGGCACCGAAATAAGGTACATCTTTTTGTAAATAGCCTTCAAAACTATCAAAACCGATATTTACATTTGCAAACACACCATGTTTATCCGGCACATGAATTTCAGTAATAATGCCACCGAAATTTGTGATTTTAACCACCATGCCTTGCGCATTGGTGAGAGTAAATAATTCTGCCGCCGTACCTGCGGGAGTTTGACCAAAAAGTGATTGTGAAACGTTTAGTTTCGCACAGCTTGCTTGTGCCATAGTGTTCTCTCTAGTTGTTATTGTGCTCGTCGGGAGCAACTGCGATTTTTAAAGCCGCATAATACCCTATGCGGTTGCGGGCGTTCTACACAAACAAAAAAGCCCCGCAAAATTCAGTGTGAAAATTGCGGGGCTTACACAGTAGATAAAAAGTTATCGATCTATATCATTAATCGCACCAGAATCTAACTTAGCTTTCAGCGCAGCCTTATCTGATTCGATTTGAAAATCGCTATAGAAATCCGCTTTTTTGCCATCTGAACTTAGCGACTTACGTACACTTTTCAAATCACCATAAGTATTGCTGGCCACAATAAAGCTCACCTTATCGCCATCTACCTTGGTTACTTTAAATATGCCGTAGGGATAATTACTAGGGCTGCCATCGGCAACAAACTCAGCAATTTTTACGGTGTAAATATCCCCTGCTTGTGGTGCTGCCACAAATGCCTGATCTTCCTGCTTACCGGTGTACACCAAATACGCAAGGCCCACGAGCGCAACTACCAGTAGCGATAAACCCCATGATGATTTCAACAAGGCCTTAGGCGTAATTACCGAGTTGGCTTTATGGCGCACATCTTCAGATGCATTTTTGAGCTTAATAACACTACTGCAACCCGCGCAGCTAACTTGTGAACTCGCCCATACGGGGAATAAGGGAATACCCCAAATATGAAACAATTTAATAGTGCCGGTGTTGCGCAAAGCAGCGGTATTGCAGCTGGCACAACTTGCGCTGGATATATAAACGCCCTGCAATTCCTTAGTTTTAATCCCAAAGCTCATTATTCTTCCTCTCCTAGTCATTGACCTGATATTTGAATGGCGACGACGATTTCAATATCGCCACGACATCTTAATCCAAGTCGCTTAAATCAAAAATAGTGTGTAACGAATTCTCCCAACGCAAGCTCGCATTTCACTGTACTCTAATGCCCCGCGTAGCGAATCAGACTCAATGTTGCCAGCCGCGCCTAACTATTAGAGTTAAGGCCATGTCATCGCTACGCTTTCGCTACCAAACCATCGAGTTTGGCGGCATAGATATTCACCTGCGCAGCCTGCGCGACAATCAGGAATTTTCTGACGACGACCGAGAGGCCGCCGACCTAGGGATTTCATCCGCCGCATGGCCGCTATTTGGGATTGTGTGGGCATCCGGCCAAGTGCTCGCGCATCGCATGCTGGATTTTGATATCGCCAATAAACGCATTCTAGAAGTAGGCTGCGGCATAGCCCTCGCCAGCCACCTACTCAATAACCGCAACGCCGATATCACCGCCACCGACTACCACCCGGAAGCAGGCAACTTTCTCGATGAAAACGTAAAACTCAACCATGGCGAACACATACCTTTTGTGCGCACAGGCTGGGCAGATGAAGAAAGTAGTTTGGGAAAGTTTGACGTAATCATTGGCAGCGATCTTTTATACGAAAGCGAACACGTGGATTTGCTCGCGCACTTTTTACAGCGCCATGCCGCCGCCCACTGCGAAATTATTGTGGTAGACCCCGGCAGAGGAAATCACGCGCGCTTTAGCAAAAAGATGATTGAGTTAGGTTTTGCACACAGCCAGCACAAACCAGAAACTGCGGCTTATTTAGATAAACCCTTTGGTGGGCAGGTATTGCGGTATGTGCGGTAATATCTTCAGGAATTGAAAAATTTGAAGCGCTAAAAAAGCGCTTCAATTAAAAAGCTCTACAAAAAATAATCATTTTCAATCGCATGAACCAATAACACATCTATACCCGCCATACCGGCAGAAGCTGCTGCTTGCAAACCCAACTTTGAATCTTCAAACACCACGCATTTTTCGGCGGGGATGCCTAGTAATTCTGCGCAGCGCAAAAACGTATCTGGTGCTGGCTTTGGGTTTTTAACTTGATCTGCACCAACGATGGCATCTATGTATTTATCCAACCCACACAAACCCAAAATAGTAGTGGCCTCTTGTGTGTAAGCACCTGTGCCAATCGCCATGGGTTTAATGCCGTGATATTTTTTGGCGACTTCAATCAGTGCGGTGGGTTTTACAAACTTGTGCATATTTTCATGCACCCAAGCTTCTTTAAAATCGTTCATTTCATCAAGGGTCGCACTAACTGTGATATTGAATTTTTCCAATAGCATTTCAATCGTGCCTTTAGTAGGTACTCCAGCCAATGAGCGCATATATGGGCGATCAATTGGAATCCCGTATTTATTTAAAGTTTCGCTCCACGCAAATTCGTGCAATTGGCCGCTGTCAACCAAAGTACCATCCATATCAAAAATTAAAGCATCGTAGTGATCGTACATAAATTATCTCGATTTAAATTCATTCAAAAAATGAGGCATAAAAAAACCGCACCGTTTTCACAGTGCGGTTTTTTATTAAGGCATTAACTTAAGCACGCGCAGTTAAGCTCAATTTGGCGCGCTCAACAGCGGCTTTCACTTGCACTGGGGCTGTACCGCCAATGTGATTGCGCGCAGCCACTGAACCTTCAAGTGTTAACACAGCAAAAACATCTTGCTCGATAACAGTCGAGAATTGTTGCAGCTCGGCCAAACTCATCTCGGATAAATCTTTATCGGTTTGTACACCGTAACCTACCGACTTACCGACAATTTCATGCGCATCGCGAAAGGGTACTCCGCGACGCACCAAGTAATCCGCCAAATCCGTTGCAGTCGAAAAGCCGCGCTTGGCTGCTTCGTACATTTTTTCTTTGCGCGGCTTAATTGCAGGTACCATATCCGCAAATGCTCGCAGGCAATCTTTTACGGTATCAATTGCATCAAACACGGGTTCTTTGTCTTCTTGATTGTCTTTGTTGTAAGCCAAAGGTTGCGACTTCATCA
>DAOORH010000196.1:0-6506 GCA_035389145.1 Cellvibrio sp. | reverse complement strand
GTCAGGATGAGCGTTCGCAACACAAAAACCGTGCACGTGCATTGAGTGTATTGGCGTCGCGTTTAAAAGCCATGCAAGAAGATGCTGCGCATAAATCCATGGCCGATGAACGTAAAAGTTTGGTGGGCAGTGGTGATCGCTCCGAACGTATTCGTACCTACAATTATCCGCAAGGTCGTGTGACTGATCATCGCATTAATTTAACCTTGTATTCATTGGATGCAGTAATGCAAGGCGATTTGGCTGCAATTATTCAACCGCTTTCCAATGAATTCCAAGCGGATCAATTGGCGGCGATTTCGGATTAACTTAAAAGATAAATCTCCCCCAACCCCTCTTTTTCAAAGAGGGGAGTCAGTCCCTCCTTTTGAGCAAGATGTTTAGGATAGTCTCAGAATGGCACCTTGTAATTCTCGGTAGGGCTAGTCCCTCCCTTAGAAAAAGGGAGGTTAGGAGGGATTTAACATTGCTGAAAAATAAAATGACTAAAAACACCATCGCCAATTGCCTACAACAATTCTCACAACTTGCCGATGTAAGTGATAGCCCTCGCCTCGATATCGAAATACTGCTTACCCATATCCTCCAAAAAAATCGTACCTACTTATTTACTTGGCCAGAACAAGAACTCACTGCTGAGCAATCGAAAATCTTCAACGATTTTTTTGCGCGCCGTTTAACGGGCGAGCCAGTTGCACATATTATCGGCCAGCGCGAATTCTGGTCGTTGCCATTAATGGTAAATAACTCCACGCTTATTCCTCGGCCTGATACTGAGCTTTTGGTAGAAGCAGCCCTAGGATTATTTGGTGACGATGAAAGTAATCAATATCGCCGTCTATTAGATTTAGGCACAGGCACTGGCGCAATCGTCTTGGCGCTCGCCCATGAAAAAGAATCATGGCAGTGTGTCGGGGTGGACAAAGAATTGGCTGCAGTGGAGCTTGCAGAAAGAAATCGTGAGCAACTTAAGCTGAACAACGTAAGCATTCAGCGCAGTGATTGGTTTTCGGCGCTTATCAATGAAACCCCATTCGATATTATCGTCAGTAATCCACCTTATATTGACCCCACCGACGAGCACTTGAGCGAAGGTGATGTGCGTTTCGAACCCTTGTCTGCGCTTATCGCCGATAATAATGGCCTAGCGGATTTGGAATTTATTATCGCCCACGCGCCGCAGTATTTAACGGCAAATGGTTGGCTGTTGGTCGAGCATGGCTATGATCAAGGTTCAGCGGTGCGTGATTTGTTTGTAGTGAATCATTTTGATCAAGTAAATACTTTCCGTGATTTTGGCGGTAACGAGCGTGTGACTCTCGGTAGAAAACTTCCTTAAAGGTAAGCCTGTGAACGATCAACAACTCCTGCGTTACTCCCGCCAAATAATGCTGCCCGATGTGGATATCGAAGGGCAGGAAAAGTTATTGGCTGCGCGCGTGTTAATTATTGGTTTAGGCGGTTTGGGTTCACCGGTTGCTATGTATTTAGCGGCAGCAGGTGTTGGTCATTTAGTGCTCGCGGATTTTGATACTGTTGATTTGAGTAATTTACAGCGGCAGATTGCGCACACCACGGATCGTATTGGCCAAACCAAAGTAGAATCTGCTGCGCAAACATTGCGCGCATTAAATCCCGATGTGAAAATTACTTGCGTAACAGAAGTCTTAGATGCTGACTCGCTTGCATCTCAAATTTCAAATGTGGATGTGGTGGTTGATTGCTGCGATAACTTCACCACACGTTTTGCGGTGAATGCGGCTTGCGTTGCCGCGAAAGTCCCGCTGGTATCCGGTGCGGCAATTCGCTTGGAAGGGCAGATCGCTGTGTTTGATAATCGCGACCCCAATTACCCATGTTACCGCTGTTTGTACGATGAAGATTCCGAAGAAAATACTACCTGCGCCGCTAACGGTGTGCTTTCACCCTTGGTAGGAATCATCGGCAGTATGCAAGCGCTTGAGACCATAAAGTTAATTGTCGGGTTTGGTAAAAGCCTTGCAGGAAAACTGTTGGTTTTTGATGCACGTTACAGTGAGTGGCGGGAATTAAAGTTACCTAAGGATACGCAGTGTCCTGTTTGTTCTCATGCAAACTAACCATGGTCAATTAATCGGCGACTAAGCTACAAAATTTTGTTAGCATCGCTGGGTTATTTTTTAGCTCGTCATATTTTTAAAAAAAACCAATAAAAACCTATACCAATAAAAACCTATACCATTAAAAATCTACACGGAGTTTTTTATGTCTAATCCGCAATTTGAAGTTGTTCTTAAAGGGGTACTCGCCGGTTTTGATCCTCAGCAAGCCCAAGCCGATTTTGCCGCACTCTTTTCTCTGGATGCCGATAAAGCCGCTCGCATGTTTGCTGCACCGCGTACTGTATTAAAAAAGGGTATTGATCAGGAAACTGCTGATAAATACGTTGCTCGTTTGGCAAAGATAGGCGTTGACGCTGCAGCAGAAGCTATAGCCGTTGCAGAGCAGCCATTGAGTTTAGTCCCTATTGATGACCAGAAACTAAAGAAGAAGTGGTTGAAACCCCAGTTTTTGTTCGTCCGTCATTCGAAAAAGTTGCTGCGCCTTCATTTGAGAAAAGCACTTCGTCATCTGGTGAACAATCCACCCGCAGTGATAATCGCGATGGTGCTACAAACTATCAGCCAAAAACCCATGCATTTATTTTTACCGGTCAGGGTTTTGAATATTTCAAAATTTGGATTGTAAATATTTTGCTCACGATAGTGACGCTGGGAATTTATTCAGCTTGGGCAAAAGTGCGCAACCTGCAATATTTTTATGGCAATACCAGTTTGAATAATTCCACTTTTGAATACACCGCTAAGCCTCTACAGATTTTGAAGGGTCGCATTATCGCCATGGTGTTGTTAATCGCTTACTCATTGTTGAGCCATTTTTCGCCCATGATGGCTTTGGTTCTTTTATTGGTGTTGATTATTGCTACACCTTGGATTGTTGTACTTTCATTGCGTTTTAATGCGCGCTTTACAAGCTATCGCAATATTGCTTTTCGTTTTGATGGTTCGGTGAGTGGTGCATTTGTAGCCTATATAGTGTGGCCGATTGTGGCTATGTTTAGCTTGGGTTTGTTGCTGCCTTTCGCGTGGCGTCAGCAAATGCAATACATTATTGGCAATCACTCTTATGGCGACGCCCCTTTCAAATTTGATGTGAATGTTGGCGAATACTACAAAATGTTGGGCATATTAATCGGCGGAAGCATCGTCTTTTTTGTGGTGTATTTTATGGTAATGGGTGGTGGCGCTATGGCTATGGCGGGCAACCCTGCTGCTATGGCTGCCGCAATGATTCCTATGATTGCGCTCTATTTGGCGTTTTATCTGGTAGTGGGTGCTTATATGGCAGTGACCATGGCCAATATTCAATTTAATAATACAACCTTGAGCGATCCAAAAAGTTCTGCCGCTGACCATCGTTTTAATGCGAACTGGCAAGTCTTGTCATATATGAAATTGTTGTTTGTTAACACGGTATTGATTTTGCTGACCTTGGGATTATTTATTCCCTTTGCCAAAGTTCGCACAGCGGCTTACAAGGCAGAGCACACGTCTTTTGTGGCCACTAGCGATTTAGATACCTTTGTTGCGGGTGAACGTGAGCAAAGCAATTCTTTGGCGGAAGGCGTCAATGATTTGTTCGCAATGGATATCAGCATTTAATTGTTAAAAAAGGATTGATCATGATGCAAGTGCGCGGCGATTGGTTTGATGGCAAAACGTCAGCTCACCAACAGGTGTTGGTAGAGGTTGATGATGCTGGTATGGTTTTGGTTCGCAATGCCAGTGGACAATTGTTGGCGCACTTGAATTTTAACAATATAGAAGTCACTTCACGGATAGGCTCAACGCCGCGTTATTGGTATTTTCCGCAGGGCGAAAAATTAGAAACCCAAGATCACGCAGCGGTTGATAATTTGTTGCAGAAATTTCGTCCCTCGTACTTTCATACCTTGGCGCATAGGCTTGAATCTCATTTGCAGTTTGTCATCTTAACCCTAGTGCTTGTAGTCGGCATGACGTGGTGGACGATGATTTATGGTTTGCCGCTTGCCTCACGTGTGGTTGCCGATGCTTTGCCGCAATCGGTAATGGATCGTGCATCGCTAGAGACGCTGGCTATTCTCGATAAAATGCATTTCCACCCCACCAAGTTAGATAAAGCAACACAAGAGCGCGTGCTTGCGCATTTCGCGCCTGCGATTGCTGAAAATAAAGAATTGAATATTCGTGTGCAATTTCGCGGTGGTGGCGATATAGGTGCAAATGCGTTTGCATTACCTGATGGTACAGTAGTTTTTACCGATGAGATTGTTCACCTTGCACACAATGACGATGAATTGTTGGCGGTATTTGCCCATGAAATTGGCCACGTAAAATATCGCCACGGTTTGCGCGCTACTATTCAAGGTTCAGTATTAAGTTTTGCGGTTGGCATGTTGGTGGGCGATGTTTCTGCGGCGGCAGATATGCTGGCGGCCTTGCCGCTGTTACTAACTACCTCGTCTTATTCCCGCGATTTTGAGCGCGAGGCGGATGCCAATTCGCTGGTGTTTTTAGATGCGCATAATATACCGCGCCATAGTTTTATCGATTTAATGGAACGCTTAACCTACAGCGCGCATTGTTCTGCGTTGATAGAGCTAGACGAAGAAAAAGCAGAGGAAAAAGCAGAAGAGAGAGCTGAGAAAGAGGCCAAAGGCAAAGGTAAAAAATCTGATGCTGATAGCCCAAAGGTAGAGGATGTAGCAAAACAAGAAGTGATTGAAAAAGGCATTAGTCTAGAGCGCAAAGCGCGTTGCGATAAATTAATGCAGGCTGACAAAAACAGCTCCTTGAAGTTGTTGGATTACTTCTCCAGCCACCCAGAAACCGATGAGCGTACGGCTACTTTTAGAAATCAGCCTGCGCCTGTTAAAAACTAGAAAGAAAATAGAATGAAGGTGTTTTTGGTTTTAGGTGCGTGGCATGCCTGCACCGCAGTTTGATATTGTCTTTCGTGGTGTGCGCAATGGCTTTGATAGCTCACTCGTTAAAGCGCAGTTCGCCACCTTGTTTAAATTGGATTCGGCAACAGTCGATCGGATTTTTAAGTCTTCCCGCGTCACCTTAAAAAATAATGCCAATGAACGCGTGGCCAATATTTTTGTGGCGCGCTTGTTTGCGATAGGTGTCGTTGCAGATAAGTGCCCAGTCGAACCGTTAATTTCAAATGCTATTAATTCAAACGCTAGAACCTCCAAGGCGATAATTCTTCAGGATGCCGGTGAAACTTCACCTGACGCATCAGCTATGCATCAGCCTGTAGAGTTTTTATACGGCGAGCACATACGACGAATCCCCTTTGTGTTTAGTGGTAATGGTTTTGATTACTGCAAAGTCTGGCTGGTGAATTTGCTGGTGTGTTTATTAAGCGCCGGCGTTTTATACCCTTGGGCTCAGGTGCGTTCACTGCGTTATTTTTATCAGCACACAGAGTTGGATAATGCAGCCTTTGATTACAGTTCTAATCCGCAAAAAATTTACTTAATCCAGTTTTCCCTTATTGTTTATGGCTTGTGCCTGCTTTACACATTTTTCCATCACCCAATTTATTGTTTACTGGGGCTGTTAGTATTAATAGGTGTTTTGCCATTTTATTGGTTTCAGCGTAGTACATTTCAGGCGCGTCATTCGCTATATCGCCATTTAACTTTTCGCCAGGACGCAAGCTTGCGCGATACCTATGTAAATTTTATTGGCTGGCCGCTCGCGATTCTTTTAACCGCAGGCTTGGCTGCGCCCTATGCGATTTTTAAGATGCAAGAATATTGGGCGACATCTAAACGTTTCGGCGGCTATCAGTTTAGTTTTGCCGGCAATATAAAAAATTATGTTGCGCTTTTGCCGCCGCTGCTTATTGCGGAGGTAGTGACTTTTGCATGTGTTTATTGGAGTCAGCATCTGCCTTTTTGTTTTTCAACACTGCTGGTTTTTGCGGTTTGGCTGTTGGTGTTTGTACGCTGGCGTGTGGCCTTGGTGAACTTGCAGTGGAATGGTACGGCTTGCAAGCTAGGTTATTTTATTGCGAATTGGGATTTACCCAGTTATCGCAAACTTGAAGTGCAAAATATTTGCCTGTGTATTATTACTCTCGGTTTTTATTGGCCTTGGGCGCGAGTGCGCTCTGCGCATTACAAGGCATCGCACTTGGCCTTTTTTGCTAATCAGCGATTCAGAAAATGGCAACACAATTTGGATTAATCGATAGTTTTTATCTTGCCGATAAGTGGCTGCCAGCGATAAGTAGTTACCAGTAATAAGTAGTTACCAGCGATAGGTAGATTTTATAAACCAGCGCCGCCCGAGTAAGTCATAAGTCATGGTGTCTGTATTAGCATCCAGCCAGTTGCGAATAAAAGGCGCTTCACGATCCGTTAGATTATCGACCCCTAGTGCTAACGATAGCGAATCATTGAATGCGTATTG
>DAOORH010000195.1:0-6527 GCA_035389145.1 Cellvibrio sp. | reverse complement strand
GCGCGCAACACATTCATTTAGCTGCCGATAATCAAGAGAATGTTTTCCTCGTTGCGCTGCGCACTGTGCCCCACGATTCTACCGGCGTTGCACATATTCTTGAGCACACCGCCTTGTGCGGCAGCGAAAAATACCCCGTACGCGACCCCTTCTTTATGATGGTGCGCCGCTCACTCAATACGTTTATGAATGCGTTTACCAGCTCGGATTGGACTGCCTACCCTTTTGCCAGCCAAAACCAAAAAGATTTTAATAACTTGCTCGATGTCTATTTAGATGCAGTTTTCTTTTCGCGCTTAGACGAATTGGATTTCGCCCAAGAAGGCCACCGCATTGAGTTTGCAGAAACTGACAACCCCAATTCTGATTTGGTATTTAAAGGCGTTGTGTTTAATGAAATGAAAGGTGCGATGAGTTCAGTACCTTCACAGCTTTGGCACACGCTCTGCAAATATTTATACCCCACTACGACTTATCATTTTAATAGCGGTGGCGAGCCAGAAGATATTCCCAATTTAAGTTATCAAGAATTGAAAGACTTTTATCGCACCCACTATCACCCCAGCAATGCCATCTTTATGACCTATGGCGATATTTCAGCAGCAACTCACCAAGAAAAATTTGAAGTGCAAGCACTATCGCGCTTTGAAAAATTGGATGAAGTCATTAGCGTACCCGATGAAAAACGTTACCATGCACCAATCGCGGTGGAAGAATTTTATCCTGCCGAAGATGATGAAGACCTCGCTAATAAAAATCATGTGGTGCTTGCATGGTTGCTCGGCAAAACAACGAATTTAGAAGAAAGCCTAGAAGCACAATTGTTGTCTAATATTTTGTTAGACAACTCTGCTTCACCACTGCAACAAGCATTGGAAACTACGGATTTAGGCCAAGCACCCTCTCCCCTCTGCGGCATGGATGATTCATCGCGTGAAATGGCATTTGTCTGCGGCCTTGAAGGTTGCTCGCTTGAAAATGTTAGTCAAGTTGAAGAATTAATTTTTGCAACTTTACAAAAAGTTGCGGATGAAGGCGTGGCTTTATCTGAAGTCGAAGCAGCGTTACATCAATTAGAGCTGCAGCAGCGCGAAGTGGGCGGTGATGGTTACCCCTATGGTTTACAGCTTATTTTAACGGGTTTAACGTCTGCAACTCATCGCGGCGACCCTATAGCACTCTTGGATATGGACGCCGCGCTCAAAGGTTTACATGAAAAAATTAAACAGCCCGATTTCATTCAAAGCTTGGTAAAAAAATGGTTGCTCGATAACAACCATCGCGTACGTTTAGTAATGAAGCCAGATACGCAACTGAACAAACGCGTTCAGCAAGCAGAAATAGATCGTCTTGCCACATTAAAATCTGAGCTTACAGACGCAGACAAACAAGCCATTATTGATCGTGCCCATGCATTGCAAGCGCGCCAAATACAAGAAGACGATGAAAGTATTTTACCGAAAGTAGGCTTGGAGGATATTCCAGAACATTTACATTACACACCCGGCAGCCATGAAGCGTTTAATGGCTATCCATTGCGTTGTTATAACGCGGGCACTAACGGTTTGGTTTATCAACAAATCACATTCAAAATGCCATCCCTTAACGAAGCACAACAAAAGCTATTACCTTTTTATTGCTCATGCCTCACTGAACTTGCGTTAGGTGAAAAAGATTATTTGGATGTACAACGCTGGCAAGCAGAAGTGGTCGGTGGAATTCGTGCCTTCAGCAGCATTCGCGGTACCGGTGACGATGTACAAAAAATTGATGCCTACATCACCTTGTCTGCAAAAGCCTTAAGCCGCAATCAAGTTGCCATGAGTGAATTAATGCAAGCCACTTTGCAGAAAGTTCGTTTTGATGAACATGACCGTCTGCGCGAATTAATTGCACAAAAACGCGCACGGGCAGAACAAAGTGTTACTGGTCAAGGCCATAGTTTGGCCATGACTTTGGCAAGCGCTGGCATGAGCCCAGCTGCCAAACTCGCACATCAGTTGGGTGGGCTTACCGGCATTGCAGAATTAAAAAATCTGGATAATACCCTAGATGATAAAGACAGCATAATTGCCTTTGCCAGTGGCCTCACGCAAATTCATTCGTTGATGTTGCATTCGCCCAAGCAATTTTTAATTGTCGGTGAAGAAGAACACTTAGATAGCTATCGCAAGACGCTAAGCAGCTTATGGCCAACCGTTGAAGCCTTTGAACATTTCGCACATTTTGCTATTCCCAATGTGAGTGAAAAAATCAAACAAGCCTGGATCACCAATACGCAAGTTAACTTTTGTGCAAAAGCATATCCAACCGTGCCTGCCGATCACCCAGACGCAGCTGCATTAACGGTATTGGGTGGTTTTTTACGCAACGGCTATTTGCACCGTGCAATCCGTGAACAGGGTGGTGCCTATGGTGGCGGTGCAAGCCAAGATAATACTATCGCTGCGTTCCGTTTTTACTCCTATCGTGACCCACGTTTAAGTGAAACCTTGGATGACTTTGATGCATCCTTGCGCTGGCTAAAAGAAACTCAACATAGCGAGCAGTCGTTGGAAGAAGCAATTCTGGGCGTTATTGGCAGTATCGATAAACCCGGTTCGCCTGCTGGTGAAGCCAAATCAACCTATCAAGCAGAGCTCTTTGGCCGCACCCGCGAAAAACGCGAATTATTTCGCAGCCGCGTTGTTAAAGTCAGCTTGGGCGATTTGCAACGTGTGGCAGATCTTTATTTAAGGCAGGAAGGGGCCAGCATAGGTGTTGTTAGCTATGCCGCCCAACAAGACAAGCTCCAAGCACTAGGATTGGAGATTCACAACCTCTAGCTATTTGCCACTAACCTCTTGCTGGAAACTTTAAAGGATAAGTGCTCTGTCATAGTCGTTGAAGTGTGACCAAGTCCGCTGTTTTGGAAGCCAACTCTGGCTTTATAAAAATGGCAGAATTGAAAAATGGAAAAAAATCACACAATCGGCGATTATGAGAGAATAACCTTAAATAAACTGAGCCTTAGCAATGACGCTAGTCCACCCACTTGAATACAGTGCTACCACGCACCCTGGGCTGAAGCGAGGGAACAATGAAGATTGTTTCCTGAGCGTGCCCAATGCGGATTTATGGGTGGTTGCAGATGGCATGGGCGGCCATGAAGCGGGTGAAGTAGCAAGTGCGATAGTGCGTGAAACCTTTGAAGATTTTGTACAAAAAGGCGTGCCCTTCTCGCTCGCCGAGGCAATTCAAAAATCCCACGAAATTATTTTACGCTCTGCGGATAACGGCATTGGCGCCCGAGGCATGGGCTCTACTGTTGTGGCCCTGCTAAATCAAACGCAAAATTACCAAGTAGCTTGGGTTGGCGATAGTCGGGCTTATTTATGGACGCCCGCTGAATATGGCGGTGAATTAACTCGCCTCACAACTGATCATTCCTATGTGCAAATGCTCTATGCCTCAGGGGTGATTACTGCTGACGATGTAGATAAACACCCCGACAAAAATATCATTACTCAATGTTTGGGCATGCAGGAGCTAGCGCAAGTAAAAGTTGATATTACGGATGGACACTGGCAAAAAAATCAATGGATTTTATTGTGTAGCGATGGTTTAACGGATGAGCTGAGCGATTCAGCAATTGCCAATATTTTAGAGCATAGCCCAAACAGTTTGACCGCTGTGGATCAATTACTGCATGAAGCACTGACCAGCGGTGGCCGCGACAATATCACGATACAAATTATTGAATCGCCCATTATTAAAGAAGCGGTTGTAAATAGGTTTTGGCAATGGATTCCTGCCATCACGACCAACAGAAAAATGGATGCAGTCATTTTTTTAGGCGCTGTATCGGCGTTATTAGGTTTACTAATTAATACGCTCACATAGCAGACTAAGTATTTTTTGATTCTTTAACACAAGACGTTCGCACAATATGGCATTACAAATTCCGGGTTATCGCATAATCCGAAAAATAAATCAGGGCGGTATGTCCACCGTTTACCTCGCGATTCAAATGAGCGTGGGGCGTATTGTCGCGCTCAAAGTAATGAATCCAAGCCTCACCAGTGACCCCGCATTTAGCGAGCGCTTTCAGCGCGAAGCAACCATTGTTGGGCAGCTTTCTCATCCTAATATTGTTGCTATTTATGATATTGGGCGCTCTGAGGATTTAAATTATATTGCCATGGATTATTTACCTGGCGGTTCAGTTCACGACAAAATGATTAATGGTTTAACCGGCGAAGAAGCTTTAAAGGTTACCAAAGAAATTGCTAATGCACTCGATCATGCCCACGAGAAAGGCTATATCCATCGCGATATAAAACCTGAAAATATTTTATTCCGTGCCGACAACTCAGCCGTGCTTTCTGATTTTGGTGTTGCCAAAGGCATCGTAGGTGTTTCGCGTGCGACACATGTAGGCACAGTCGTAGGGACGCCGCACTATATGAGCCCTGAGCAAGCCCGCGGGCAGCCCGTAGATTCTCGCTCAGACTTATACAGTCTTGGCGTTGTGTTTTTTGAAATGCTGACTGGCGCGCTACCTTATCAAGGAGAGGATGCTGTTACTATTGCGCTTAAACATATCAGTGCACCTATTCCAAAACTTCCCGTTCAATATCAAATTTATCAAAAACTCTTAGATAAATTTTTAGCAAAAGACCCAAGCCAACGGTTTCAGTCTGGTGATGAAGTCAGCGTTGCCATTGCACAACTAGATGCTGCGAGCAGAACACCCTACATCTCCGATTCAGTGCCTGATAATCTATCCGTCACAGCCTTGGTCCGTGCGTTAATAGCGGCTACCAGTCATGCAATTAGGTGGCGTTGGAATAGATTAATCAATTTGCGCTGGAGCAAAGAGAACGGCTTTTATGCTAAGAAAATCTCTAATGATTCTGTATTTGGCAGCGAGGTGTCGCCCAATCTTTTTGCAACGCGAATTCAACAGCAAACACATATCAACCCGCAGCTGTTCTTAGAGAATAGAAACCTTACTAAGATTTTGGCTGGAATCGCCCTAAGTATTTTTCTCTGGTGTGTTTTGAGTGTTGTCACACACGCATACTTTGCACAACAAGCGGTTAAATTGCCTAACGCTTTAAATAAAGCCATGAAAGCAACGGCGAGCTTATTTATAGCGCCTAAATCACAACCTACAGTAAAAATTGCACAAGCACCAAATGCAGCACCCAAGCCATTGGTCTCAGCCAATGCGCAATCAAGTGCCGGAGTGTCGTTTGGCGCTAGCTCTACTCAATCGTCATTGGCTTCATCACAACAGCCATCAAGTGAGTCATCATCTAGTGCAGCACCTACCTACGCATTGACGATAAAAACCGTGCCTAGTGATGCACGTATTCGCCTGTTAAGTATTAGCGATAAATACAAAGACGGAATTCCATTAGCCTCCGGCCGCTATCGCGTAGAAATATCAAAAACAGGCTATAAAACCAAAACAGAATCCATTGATATCAAAAATGAACCCTTAAGTATTGCCTTCGAACTCGAAGCGATTCCAAATCTTAATAATCCCACGCGAGCCGCTATCCCTAATATTGTTTATGGTGGCAAAAATGCACCTGCGCTAATTCGAATTCCCGCAGGTAGTTTTATCATGGGCGACGATAGTAGCGCACACACAGCACCAACACACAAAGTGACTTTGAACAAAGCCTTTGCTATCAGCAAATACGAAATCACCTTTGAAGAATATGATTTTTTTGCCCAATCAACCAACAAGCCACTACCTGGTGATAATGGTTGGGGTAGAGAAGATCGCCCTGTCATCCATGTGAGCTGGGAAGATGCAAACGCCTATGCACGCTGGTTAAGCAAAACCACTGGCAAAAAATTTAGATTACCTACCGAAGCCGAATGGGAATATGTAGCACGCGCCGGTAGTGCTGCGCGTTATTGGTGGGGTGATAGTGAACTGGATGCAAAAGGCAAGGCCAATTGCAGACGCGGTTGCTCCAGCAGTTTCTCAGGATTGTTTGGCAGTAAAACTGCGCCAGTGGGAAGTTACTTACCTAACCCATTTGGCGTCTACGATACCGCTGGCAATGTTTCTGAATGGGTGCTGGATTGCTATGAAGAAAACTATACCGAAGCCAAAGCCAATGGCAGCGCTTACGAACATAAACAATGCCACGGGCGCGTAGTGCGTGGAGGTTCAACAAAAGATAATGTTCCACGTTTAAGCTCTAGTGCTCGCGATAATATCCCCTCAGGATATTTGAATGAAACCTTAGGATTTAGGTTAGTCATGGAGTTAAATTAATCGTTCTCACTGGAGCCGCACTTTCGCGGCTCTTTTTCTATCCAACCTGAATAGTGCCTGCTTTTTGTGTGTGGCTCTATCCTATAACTCCAATTCAAATCGCTTTCTAGGCATTCGCCACTTCAATTTTAAGTCATCACCCGATTCCATTTGCTAATCATTTCTGTTCGGGATTGTTCGTAGCGAAAATTGCGAATTGTGAAAAAATTAACCAACTCATATTGTATTATATAAATACTATTCAATT
>DAOORH010000194.1:0-6528 GCA_035389145.1 Cellvibrio sp. | reverse complement strand
ATTAAAGAGTGCATCTTTTTCTTCTACTGAGACTGATTCATTGTGCAATGCAGTCACCAATTCTGGATGTGCAACTTGATTGCGACCACGATGTTTTGCCTTGTAAAGCCAAGCATCTACACGATGAATAAATGCTTCACTGCTTTCGCTATTCGATGATGCGAATTGATCAACCCCCAAGCTTGCGGTTATGGTGATGGAGCCCCCCCCTTCAAGATTAAGCGGTGTGGTAGCAATCATTTCACACAAGCGATCTGCAACATTTACCGCCTGACGCAAATCAGTATTAGGCAACAGGATTACAAATTCCTCACCGCCAAAGCGACAAGGAAAATCCAATTTTCGCACTGCAAGTTTAATGAGATTTGCGATATGAACCAAGGCATGATTGCCTAGCTCATGCCCCCACTGGTCATTAAATTTTTTGAAATGATCAATATCTAATAAGATCATAGACAATGGCTGAGTGCCACGGCGGGTACGCTCCATTTCGAGCGCGATGGTTTCAGTAAAAAAACGGAAATTAAACAAGCTGGTTAAAGCATCAGTCCGCACCATTTCTGTCAACGAGCCTACCGTTTTGCGCAATTCGACAATTTCACCCAGAAAATGACAGGCGTTATCACCGCGAGGGCAATATAAATCGGGTGAGTGTTTTTCGTCCGGTACTGTTCCCATAGAAATCGAAAACCAAAAAAATTATTAATAAACCTGATTATAGCGACAAAAACCATTTATGCCTGTAATAGCACTCCTTCTGGTAACTGCATGGTAATGCAATGCAAACTACCGCCACGTTCAATTAGGCTTAAACAGGGAATGCCAAAAATTTCGTACCCCGGAAAAGCCTGCGAAACAACATCCAGCGCATCTTCATCGCTAAGCGAATCGTAGATAGGCACTAAAACAGCCTCATTAACAATCAAAAAATTGGCATAGCTTGCTGGGAGGCGTTGATCACTATCGCTAAATTTTGCCCCAGGCCAAGGCAGCGGCAATAAACGATAGGCTTGACCATCTGCATTGGTCATAGCCATTAACTCTCGTTCCATTTCTTTTAGCGAAGGGTAATGCTCGTCAGCTTCATCATCACAGGCGGTATAAACCAGAGTGTTATTGGGGCAAATTCTTGCCAGAACATCAACATGACCATCGGTGTCATCACCCGCTAAATAGCCTGAGTTTAACCAATTGATTTTCTGTACGCCCAGAGAAGATTTTAGCTGTTGCTCAACTTGTTCTTTTGACAAATTAGGATTGCGATTTTTATTTAATAGACATGATGAGGTTGTTAATAAAGTGCCCTGCCCATCAGTTTCTATTGAACCACCTTCCAACACAAAATTAACTGACTCAAAATCAGCAGCAGGGAAAGCGTCAAGCATTTGCATTTTTGTTGATACTTGATTATCCAAATCAAACGCATACTTTTCGCCCCAAGCGTTAAATTCAAAATTCAACAGCTTCATACCCGCATCAGTTTGAACTGTGATGGGGCCAAAATCACGCACCCAAGTATCATTGGAATCGATAGGATAAAAATAAACATACTCTAAGGGAATTTCCATTGCCTCCAAACGCTCGCGAACCTTAGCTATAGCAGTTTCGGGAAGTGCAATAACCACGTCTGCATAGTCACAAATTACAGATACTAGCGCCTCATAGAGCGGAACCATGTCATCCAACTGCCAATCCCATGGGGTGTTTTGATGGGGCCACGCTAACAGAATGGCATCCTGAGGTTCCCATTCTGCGGGAAGACGTTGATTAGTCATTGTGAACATAGCCTCAAATCATTTAAAACGCTGATTATAACGAAGACCCCGCACAATGGCATAAATGAATTATTGACTAGAAATAGTTTCTTGAGCCGGCAGCGCAATTATATTCTCATCAGCTGTTTTTTGTAGCTTGACTGCTTTTTCCACTAAAGGCCCAACTTGCACAATCACCGCAAGATTGCGAACAGAAATCGTGTCTGCATTATTCAGGCTAATGTGCATATTGAGGTAATAGCGACCATTGGTTGTCGCAATAAGCGAGACTGGAATTTTTACAGGAGCAGAACCATCAAATTTGATAGTTTGGGGGGAGCTGATATTTTCTAGGCTTAAACCTTGCGATGAGGAAAAATCGATAATCAGTTCACCGCCAGACTCCATAGCTTCTAGCACAACCTCCGTATGCACCAGCTCATTGGCTGTTATAGATATTAGTGAGTTCGAGACCAATTTAATAGCCGCACCAGGCTTAGTTGTTTTTGTAGCTTGAACTGATTTACTAGGTAGTGTTACTTCAGTTACAGGTTTTTCCATGCAGCCAAAAAGCGCTGCGGTAACGCAGAACGCAAAGCCGACTTTTATCGTAGAATATAAAGTGCTCATAATTAAACCTGTATTAATTGGTTGCAACTCGCACATTGAAACACGTCATATTTTCATCGGTATTATCGCTGTCATGATTATTCAGATCATAAACTTCTAGCACATAATTACCCCGAGATATATTTAGATTTCCGGTCACATTATCGCTTAGGGTATTCTCTACGTAAGCGATGGCACGACCTTTTTGATAAAGGATAAACTCCGGTTTCGAAATAACATTTCCCCCACCCGATTTATTGGCGCGAACATTATAGCTGCCGGTTTGAGAAATATTCAGTTTTAAAAATTGTGAATTGCCGAGCTTATTGTACTTGCCATAATCGGCTGCACTGCACACATTCGTGGCTGTACCATTAACACTCAAAGTTTTATAAACTGGCAGGCTTATAGTGAGACCACCATTATTCGACTCATCGCTCGCGTATTCATCTGTACCAAAAATACTTTGCTCTTGCATCAAACTTGAAAAAAGTGGTGCATGATCAGGTAACTGATTTTTTAATTGCGAGTGAAATAAGAAAATACTGGTAAAGGCTTCGCTGGCAGAGTATGCGCCATTACTTAAAACATTGAATATGGGTACAAAATCATTGGCTGTTTTGTTAAGACTACTTACGTAGTAATTGTATAAAATAGAGCCTATAGAACCCTCACTGAAATAACCTTTGTTTACTCGATTTTTTCGACCAATGTTAAACGTAAATCCGGATGATTGCTCAGAGCCTGATGCATCCGCATAATTAATTTGGTCGATCATCATTCCCGAAAATGCATTGGCAAAGCCCTCAGACATAGCCACACGCAAATCCAAAAGCTGACCATCGGAATGGTCACCGCCAATACTATCCGAGCGAAACAATTCATCTTCTAGGTAATGTCCCCATTCGTGCAACAACACATGAGGGTCATATTCATCAATATCGTTATTGGCATCGCCAAGAATATAAATAGCAGAACCATCATAATAACTGGTACCAATTTCACCCTTGGTAACATCGCCTTCGGCCGCTGAGTTCTTGGTGCTCCAACGTAACTCCAGAGGGCTTAGATTTTGTGTGTTCCCCGCAGAAATAATGCGACCTAAACCTATATAAATACTATCCAATATTGCAAAAGCTGCAGCAGCTCTTGGAGCAGAATAGGCAACACCATCCCAACCAGAAACAGCGTGCAAATTTCTTTTGGCGCTTTGTACGGTTGCCGCGACCAATGCGCCATCTAGTGCATAAAGGGCATTGTTTGAGGTGTTATCGGTAACTTTAAAATTCCAAGTGGGTATGAATGTACTTAATAGTTGAGCTTTTACTCGCACCTTAATGAGTAAATTTTTCTGTACGACGAAAGAGTAGCCACCATCATTTGTTGTAGTAGTGGAAGCTTTAACTTGACCCAAGTCGTCTACTAGCTCAACAACAGCGCCACGCACTGGACGCGGCTCTACTTCCAAATAATTTAAACCTACATTATTGGTATTGTGAGGAATATGGTCATAGGTAATTATGCCACTCAATACAATTGAATCAGCGGAACTGGAAGATGAGGCGCTTGAACTAGAAGATGAGGTGCTTGAATTAGCGGATGAAACGCTAGCCAACGAAGACACAGCATTTGAACTGAGCGAGCTAGAGTCAAGTGCACCTGAGGAGGCGTTAGAAAAAGCTTGGTTATTCCCGCCACCACCGCCACAAGCTGACAATATCAGAGTAACGCATACAAACTTTATGCTTACAAGGCAGGCTCGCTTTAAATATACCGTCAAGACTCCCCGCATGAGTACCCCTCAGTATGTGTAGAACAAATTTAGAGCAAAATTCAGCTTAATGCATATAAGCCAAACAAACCAGCTTAGTCTTTTTAGCTTTAGTTTTTTTTGCTCAATACGTGAATATACCGCCCCAACAATTGATAGGGCTGCTTACGTGAAAATTCTAGTTCTAGCTCTATAACGCTCTGCGAGTCACGCTCACGATGTTCTTCGTTGAAAATGTAATCATGAAACACGCGAATTCCACTGGTAGTGAGTCTAGACATGGGTAATTGATTTAGCCACTCAAACACCTGTTCAGGGTATAGCGGATTAATCGGTGTAAGGCTACCGCGAGAGCCACCGAAATCCTGTTGTTGGATTTTTTTGAAATTAGTGCGCAATAAATTTTTATAGATCAAAGAGTGTAAATTATAAAATGTTAAGGATAAAACCCCCTGCGATTTTATATAAACTATTAACTCTGCCAACAACTCTGCCGGATTAGCAACCCACTCCATTACCGCATGACACAAAACCACATCAAACTCGCGAGCTTCTTCATCGAGATATTGTGACAAATCTTGAATGGCGCAATGAATTAATTGCACTCTATCTTCTAAGCCCTGCGCTATAACTTGTTGTTCGGCCAGCTTTAACATTTCGGCCGAAATATCGCAGATAACAACTGAATGCCCCGCGCGCGCAAAATTTAATGAAAACTGTGCTTGCCCACCACCGGCATCGAGTATTCGTAAAGGCTTTGCGGATTGCTGTTCACCAAAAGGAGCTAAGGAGAAACACTCACGAAAATCGCGCTCAAGCACTGCCAAGCGTATTTCACCTTTTAACCCACCATAGATATTTTTTTGGAAGCGTTTAGCAAGGTCGTCAAAATTTCGGTCTTGATTAATAGGTTGCTTGGCCATTTTATGTTTTCTGAAAGCGTTGTTTATTTTTGTCGATTTTGGTTTTCACCGCATCAGCCATATTGATATCCAGCTGCGCGCATAATTCTGTTAAATACATAATCACATCGGCCACTTCATCCGCTACTTGCGATTTTTGTTGTGGGTTTAACATCTTAGAATCTTCAGCCGAAAGCCATTGGAACTCGGCCAATAATTCACTCGCCTCAACAGCAACTGCAGCGGCTAGATTTTTAGGGGTGTGGTAAGCTTGCCACTCATTAACTACTGCGATAGCACGGAACTCACTATTAATCTTGGTGATATTTAATAGTTGTTCTCTGTGTAATTGATCTGAGTGCGCATCCCGTTTTATTTCTGACATTTGGTTTCTCTGCATGACCGCAAAAAATTGGTGGGTGTATATGATTCGTACCAAGGATGGCCAATTGTACACCGGCATTACGACAGATATCCAAAGGCGCTGGCAGGAACACTGCAGCGGCAAAGGTGGCGCACGCTATTTTCGTACTAGTAAACCGGAAAGTCTGTGCTTTACCGAACAACACCTTGACCGCAGCAGCGCCAGTAAACGTGAAGCGGAAATAAAAAAAATGCCCAAGCTAGCGAAAGAAGCCGTAGTTGCTAATCGTCACTTGGATGCAGAAACCTTATCAATAACAGAGTCAAAATCCGCATGACAAAGCGTGAAATCTGTAGCGCATGCCTCAGACCCATCAAAACCTGCATCTGTAAATACATTCAGCCAGTGCAAAACCTAGTGTCATTGACTATCTTGCAGCACCCGCAAGAAGCCCAGGAGGTAAAAAATAGCGCACGACTACTAAGTTTATGTTTGAAAAACAGCCAAATCGAAACAGGTGAAATCTTCAGTCCTCGCTTTTTTCGAGAATATCAAGAACTAGGTTTTTATGACCTTTTACTCTACCCGGATACACCCGAAGAGAAATCCTTAGGGATAGCTCACCCGCCCGCGATTGATGTTACACGCATGCCTTCTGGCGACAATTTGATCAATGCAGCTACTCATGGGCACAGGCTTAGACTTTGGGTATTGGATGCCACTTGGCGCAAAAGCCGCAAAATGCTCTACCTCAATCCCGCCTTGCAAGCCATGCCTCGCCTAAGCCTGCAGCATTGCCCTCCTTCTATATACAAAATTCGCAAGGCGCATAGTGAAAATCAACTTTCCACCTTGGAGGCAAGTTGTTACGCTTTGCAGCAACTCGAACATAATGCTGTAGATTACTCGCCTGTACTCAATGCCTTCGCGGCTTTTGTGGCAGAGCAGCAAACCTTTTTACCTCCATCCCAATAACGGAAACACTATGACTCATTCTGCTTTTGAATTTATTCGCAGCCAAACCATTGATGCTTTAAAAATTCGTGTTGAAGAATATCGCCATAAAAAAACCGGCGCGCAACACATTCATTTAGCTGCCGATAATCAAGAGAATGTTTTCCTCGTTGC
>DAOORH010000193.1:0-6545 GCA_035389145.1 Cellvibrio sp. | reverse complement strand
AAATGCGGCTCGTAATCCAGCACACCCCAGGCCGAGGTAATCACAAACGTAAAAACAAAACCAATCCAATTGAGCAGGCGCCAGGTTTTAAACCAAGCAATGGCGAGAATGCCGATATTGAGCAGCAAATAAAAACTGAATAGACCGACATGATTGCCGGAGCCGTCGGACGTAAGAATCGGCGCAAGAAAACCGCCAGCAGTGGCCATAAGCGCAAGCACTTGCGCATTTTGCAAAACGGCGAGTGCTGCACCGAGCATCACAATAATAAACATCAACGCAAACGCAGCACCCGCTGGCATAAGCGAATACATTTTTGCTGCCGCAAATACCGTGAGGTAGAGCGCGGCAATACCACCGCCTTGCAATACCAATCCAAAACCGCCCTCTTTCAGCCGAGTTTTCCAACCCAAACCGATTAATGTAATCGCAACGGCTGCCACCGCCGCCATGCGCAATTCAATCGGCAGCAGGCCTTGGTTGGAGGCGTATTTAACGAGGAAACTTAAACCAAAAAACATCACCACCATGCCGATGCGCACAATGGGATTGCCTTCGGTAAAAAAGCGATGCACATAACCAAATGCTTTTTCAATAGCATTTGGTTCGCGCGGTGCTGGTGGTGGCATTACAACTGGCGGCACTACAACTGGTGGAACAATTACTGGGCGTACTGGTTTAGGTGGTTCTAGATCAGGCAGGTCTAGATCAAAAGATTCAGTATCTGGAGTTTTATCACCTGCATTAGATGTGGCGTTAGGTGTAGATATTTTTGTGCTTGGAAGAGGCCCTAATGATTCATTAATAACATCGGCAAGCGGCTTTTTCACCACGGGTGTCGGCGTTGGACTGGTGTTTGTGTCCGCGCTAGGTGTTTGAAGATTGCTTTTGAGCAGCGCTAGTTGTTGATTGGTTTTTAGCTGCTCATCGGTTAGCTGTTTTACAGCTGATTCCAGCGCACCAATTTTTTTAATTTGCTGAAGAACCAAGCCTGTGAGGCCGCCTAAAAGCGCACCCAAGAACCAACCTTTATAACCGAGAAAGATCGACCCAAAAACAACCCCGGCGAGAGCGCCAACAACTAACACGATCATAAACTACGTCCTTAGATTTATAGGCAGTCAAAAATGCTGCCGATTGTTATAGATGCCCTATTCTGACAGCAAATAATCCGTTTGTTATAGAGGCTTTTGGCAATTGCTTTATTTACCCAAACCAGCCGCGCAGCTTTGCGCTAAAATGCCTGCAATATTTTTAGGCCGTATCTTCAATGCCCGTATCTGCGCAATTAATCCCCATTCACTATTACCCAAACTCGGCCGACTGGTTCGTGCAAATTCGCCATCTCGCTATGCCGATTTGGTTAGATTCTGGCCATCCACAAAGCAGCTATGGTCGGTTTGATATCTTGAGTGCAGCGCCTGCTGTTAGCTTAAATACAGCGGATGGGATTACCCGAATTCAGCAAGGCGTCTTATCTGAAACCGCAACTCAAAACCCATTTGATGTTCTGCAAAGTTACCTTCCTCCGTTACAAGCATCGCTTGAGCAAGTACCTTTTTGTGGCGGTGCCTTGGGCTATTTTGGCTATGACTTGGGGCGATCTTTAGAGCGGTTGCCACAAGTCGCACTCAAGGATATTGAGCTGCCAGACATGAGCATCGGCATTTACCCATGGGCCATAGTGCAAGATCATCACAAGCAGCAGGCTTGGTTAGTGATTAATAAAGCCGTTGCGGCTGCTTATAACTTTTTGGAAATCGAACACATTTGCTTGGCGAACACTCAAAACAGTAGGTTTCACGACTTAAAGCAAAACATTAAGAGAACCTCAAATTCTTTTAAAATCAATAGCCTTGAGAGCAATCTTAAAGTGGGTGACTATCGCCTAGCTATCCAAAAAATTCATCGCTACATAGCCGCTGGCGATTGCTATCAAGTCAATTTCGCCCAACGTTTTAGCGCCAGCTGCCAAGGCGATAGTTTTGAGGCGTACCTGACATTACGCGATTCACTGCCCTCGCCCTTCTCTGCCTATATGGAATTGCCAGAGGGAGCCATATTGAGTTTGTCGCCAGAGCGCTTTATTAAACTTGAGCAAAATCAGGCTGAAACCAAACCAATTAAAGGCACTATAGCGCGCGGCAAAACACCGGCAGAAGATGCCGCTAACGCACTACGATTGGAATCCAGCCTCAAAGACCGCGCTGAGAATTTGATGATTGTGGACCTATTGCGCAATGACTTGAGTAAAACGTGCACCGACATTAAAGTCCCAGAACTGTTCAGCCTGCAAAGCTTTGCCAATGTGCACCACTTGGTAAGTACAGTAACGGGAACCTTGAAGCCTAATAAAACGGCAGTCGATTTACTGGCAAGTAGCTTTCCCGGTGGCAGCATTACCGGTGCCCCTAAAATTCGCGCCATGGAAATTATTGAAGAGCTAGAGCCTGTAAGACGCTCACTTTATTGCGGCAGCTTGGGTTACATAAGTGCCTGCGGCAATATGGATACCAGCATTGCCATTCGCACGCTTGTTCGCGATAAAAACAACATTCACTGCTGGGGCGGCGGCGGCATAGTTGCAGACTCAGAACCCGACAAAGAATATCAGGAGACAATCGCCAAGGTAAAAGTATTGCTTGATACGCTGGAGAAGAACTTTAACCGAACAGAATCATAAACAGGGCAAAATCATAAGCTAAGCAATTTTATAATTAGGAGAGAGAAATGCTCATTCAAAACCATCAAATCGATTTAGAAACGCCGACTGGCACCATGCGTTGCTATGTTTATCGCCCTAAAGAAGATGCATCAACTGCAGGTAAGAAATATCCTGCCATTTTGCTCTACTCCGAAATTTTTCAGCAAACATCGCCGATTCGCCGCAGCGCACAAATTATGGCTGGCCACGGTTTTATCGTGGTAGTGCCGGAAGTTTTTCACGAGCTGAACCCAATCGGAACCGTATTAGGTTATGACGATGCCGGTCGCGACAAAGGCAATGCCGACAAGGTGAACAAATACCTGGAAGCTCACGATACCGATACTCAAGCCATGATCGATTATGTGCAAACCCTGCCCTATTTCTCAGGTAAAGTTGGCGCCATGGGGTTTTGTTTAGGCGGTGGTCTTGCCTACCGCGCGGCGATTAATCCAGCAATTTCAGCGACGAGTTGCTTTTACGCAACGGATATTCATTCTGGAGTTACGCCATCGCAGGCGGGCAATGATAGTCGCACTCGCACCAAAGAAATTCGCGGCGCACTGCAAATGGTTTGGGGCAAGCAAGACCCGCATATTCCGCCCGAAGGCCGTGCAATTGTTTATAAAGAATTAACGGATGCCAATATTAAATTTGAGTGGCATGAAGTGAATGGCGTGCACGCATTTATGCGCGATGAAGGAGATAGATACGATGCCGAATTGCAATTGTGGGGCTATCAAACTGCGCTTGGATTTTTTAGAAGTAATTTGTACTAAGAAGAGACCTTTGCACGAAAGATAATTCTTCAAAGTAAGCACCGATTTATGATCCGAAACCCTAGAGGCATGGATGCCGACAGGGAGCTACACGGATGTATTTATGCGTTTTCGGATCATAAAACGGTGCTTACAATGTGATGAGCTATTCGTGCAAAGGTCTCCAAGTAAATTTCAACGCGGAATAAAAAAAGGCAGAAGTGTTCACTTCTGCCTTTTTTACAGCTTAGCTTTCGCAAAAAAACTACAGCGTCAACTCGCGATTGCTGGCTTTAATAAATTCTTTCTTCAAATCTTCGTAGGTGTGCACAGCTGGGAATTGCGGGAATTGCTCGATCACGTTTTGCGGAGCATGGAACAAAATACCTTGATCCGCTTCGCCCAACATAGTGGTGTCGTTGTAAGAATCACCTGCGGCAATAATGCGATAGTACAAAGTCTTCAAAGCCAATACAGATTGACGCTTTGGATCGCGTTGACGCAAAGTATAACCTACCACCATACCGCGCTCGTCAACATTTAAGCGGTGACACAATAAGGTTGGGAAACCTAATTGGCGCATCAGCGGCTGAGAGAATTCGTAAAAAGTATCCGACAAAATAATAACTTGGAAGCGCTCGCGCAGCCAATCCACAAACTCTACCGCACCATCTAGTGGCTTCAAGGTTGCAATTACATCTTGAATCTCTTTCAAACCCAAATTGTTTTCTTCCAAAATGCGAAGGCGTTGTTTCATTAACACATCGTAATCAGGAATATCGCGGGTTGTGGCTTTGAGGGATTCGATGCCCGTCACTTTCGCAAATTCAATCCAGATTTCTGGAACCAAAACACCTTCTAAATCGAGACATGCAATTTCCACAACAACCTCCAAATTAACCGCTTGAGCGCAGCTATAAATTAAATATTTTCAATTAATAAAATGCCGACGCTAGGTCGGCATTCTAAACAAACTTACGCAGTTAAATTATTGAGCAACCCAAAGCAGTTGAGTTAGCTGGGCAATAAACATTAACGGATTAGGGATAATACCTATCACCAAAATAAATGCCGCTGCGCCCAACACCATAATACCGCCGGTACGTTGACCCCAGTTAATTTCAGCATCGAAGCGGTGCATATGTTTCTTGGCCAAGAACAAGCTAATGATGGTGCGCAGGTAGAAGAAAATACCAATGGATGAACCGAGCACCACAAATATCAAACCTATCCAACCCCAGAAACCGGCACCTACAGCTGCGGTAACAACGTAGAACTTGCCAATAAAGCCTGCGGTAAGCGGAATACCCGCCAACGAGAACAATGACAAAGTAAAAATAGAGGCTAGGTAAGGACGACGCCAGAACAAACCGCGATAGTCACTCAACATATCTGCATCGCGCTTGCCATCCGCTTGTGACATTAGGGTCACTACACCGAAAGCCGCTAATGAAGTTATTACATAAATGGTTAAGTAAACCGCAAAACCTTCGATACCAAATTTTTGACCACCAACGAGCACTAACAACAATAAATAACCAAAGTGCGCGATGGATGAGTAGCCCAACATACGTTTGATATTGTTCTGCTTCAGTGCCAGCAGATTACCAACCATCATTGAAATACAGGCGACTACAATTAGCGTAATCACAAAGGGTGTTGAGGCTAATACACTATTGGATTCCAGAATTGCAAAGCGTACTAACACTGCAAAAACAGCAACTTTTGCTGCGGTTGCCAAGAATGCACCTACGGGAGCGGGAGCGCCTTCGTAAACATCTGGCGTCCACAAGTGGAATGGTGCGAGCGACAATTTAAAGAACAAACCAATCAATAACATCATGCCGCCCACAACAATTAATAGGCTTGGCTCTTGCGTAATTCCAGCGCCAATTTCTGAGAAAGCAAGCGAGCCAATTTGTGCATAAATCAATGCGATACCAAACAACATAATTGCGGATGCCGTTGCTGATAACACCAGATACTTAATAGCCGCTTCTAGTGAGCGAGCGCGATCGTAGGTGTAGGCAACCATACCGTAGAGCGCTACCGACATCATTTCCAAACCAATAAACAGTGAAGCCATATGGTGAGAGAAAGACAATACGATGCCGCCGGCAGTTGCTATGGTGATCAATAAATAAATTTCTTCACGATTGCGTTTGAATGATTCTATATAGGCATTGGTTAAGGTTGTTGCACCCAAAGCGGCAATTAAAATCAAGCCAGAAAAGAATAGCGAAAAACCATCAACCACAAATAATGGCGTGACCGTTTGCGGAATAACTTTTAACGCATAATAAGAAGAAAGTAAGGCAATGTTTAAGCCGATTACCGTAACAGTTGCGTTCCACCAATGGTTGCGTTTAATCGCAATTGCCAGCATGACAAAAATAGTTGTCGCGCAAGTGATGAGTAACGGCAACAGTGCCTGAAGATTTTCTAATGTAAATGTCATTACAACCTCACTGCGCAGCAGGAATACTTTGAGAAGACGTTATTAATTGCCCAATGCTATTCATAACCGCTGCCGATGTATCTAACACTGGTTGTGGATATAAACCTAACCAGACCAGAATGAAAATCAAGCTGAGCATCATTGTCAATTCGCGGGCATTAATACCTGCGAGTGGCTCATTACTTTGCGCGGGGCCATGCAGTGAGCGCTGCACCAGAATCAGTGAATAAACTGCTCCGAGAACCAAGCCCGATGTAGCAAACAATGCCACAACCATATCAACTTTAAACACGCCGACCAGAATCAGGAACTCGCCCACAAAATTTCCTAACCCCGGTAAGCCGAGCGATGCTGCTGCAAAGAACATGGCAATAGGGGGAATACCGGACATGCGCGATGAAAGGCCGCCCATTTTATTCAGATCACGTGTTTTCAAACGCTCGTAAAGCTGACCAGAAATAATAAACAAACCAGCCGCAGAAATACCGTGCGCCAGCATTTGTACCACTACACCTTGCATTGCGATTTGATTGAAAGAATAAATACCAATCAATACAAAGCCCATGTGCGAAATTGAGGTGTAGGCGATCATGCGCTTGATGTCATCTTGCGAGTAGGCAACAAA
>DAOORH010000192.1:5318-6560 GCA_035389145.1 Cellvibrio sp. | reverse complement strand
AAACGAATTTCCATGAAATTTGTTTCGACGACGGGATTCCATTTCCACCACAACACCCACCCAAACACCCAGAATTGATAGGCGAGCAAAACTGCAAGCATTAGCAAGACAAGGCGTTTGAGTGTGCGGAAAATGGATCTCATTTAAAACTTAATTCGCCACTTTCAATCTGCACGCATTAAAGCGCGCAAATAAAGGTTCATAGTCTTTTGCGTCAACGGCACCTACCGCAATCCACTCAAAAACGAGGTTTTCAAACTCTGATGTTGCATCCTGCGTTTTGCGGCCAAAATTCTGTTGCAACTGATTAACTTGAAAGGTAGTGCGCAGTGCTTGCTCAGATGCCGGCGTTGCAGAGTCGGTTAAAATATCCGCACGAACACAGAGTTCACGCAACGCATTTAAATTCTCAGTTAAATCTGCACTGCCATTGGCGCGCGCCAGTTTTTGTTGGATCGCTTTTAATCCGCCAGATGGCCAATTAATCACCGAATCAATTTTTGTTTGTAAATCGGCTTGATCAGCCAAATCAGGCAACTTACCTTTTACCAAAGCCAGCTCATGAGAATTGACTAGCTTATTCGCCTCAAACAGATTGACCCAAATTTGCTGCTTAAGGGCGATACGTTCGTCTTTAAGCTTTTGCTCAAAGGCTTCCGCCGCTTGATTGAAAGCTGCTTTAACTTCATTCACTTGCGCTTTTGGGAATTGACCTAGGCCACCAAATTCTTGGCGAACCTCATCTACACGTTTACGTGCGTCGATTAAGGCTTGTGCGGTAAGCGCGTTTAAGCCTTCAAGTTCAACGATTAAGTTTTTAGCCACGGCTAAGTTTGCATCCAACTCCGCTTTAAACTCGGCAGACTGTTGTTGACGCTTGGCAAACACGGCATCACATACATCTCTAAACTCGTGCCAAAGTTGTTGTTCTTCTTTGCGCAAGCTCGCGCCAATGGTTTGCCATTTGGCTTGCAGCTTTTTCACTTCATCAGTAGCTTTGCGTGAATCTTCAAGGCCGACTAATTGCTGCGCTTGGGCAATTAATTCTTTCTTAAGCGTGGCGTTTTTAGCAAATTCATCGTGTAACTTCTGTTGAATGCCCGCTAGCACAGTTTCAAAGTCAGCCAGCACAGGTTGTGTGGCAGCGCGCTCAGTCGGCGTGTAGTTGCGCCATTCGGTACGGGCTACGCGGATGACTTTTTCTACATCCTTCCAGTTGGCATTCGGCCAATCGTGGTTTTG
>DAOORH010000192.1:0-5218 GCA_035389145.1 Cellvibrio sp. | reverse complement strand
CTGCCATCCAGCGCTTCTAATTGCGCGATCAGCTCATGTTTTTTAGGTTGTACCGCGTAATCTTTCCAATCTTGCAATTTGGCGAGGGTTTCATCCAATTGCTCAAGCTGATTGGATAAATGATTCGGCAATTGTTCAAGGCTTTGCAATTTTTCATTAATAGCGCGACGAATACCCATGGCTTTACCTAAAACACCCGAACTGACAGTCTCGTTTGCCTTGCGAATTAAACCAGCGATATGACGTTGTGTAGCTTGCAACTCAGCGGCCTTTTTCTCAGCGACTTTTTCCCACTCTTGATAAGTCGCTTGAGCGGCAACAATCACCTCTGGAACATCCTCTTTGAAAGATGAAACCAAACCATTCACGCGTTTTTTCAGCGATTGATAATGTGCGCTCGCCTCTTCAGATGCACCCGCCACAAAACTTTCAAACTGGGCTTTATGCGCAGCCAAACTGCCGTGGGCGCTGTGATTCGCTAATTCATCGGCAATAATGCGGTTTAAATTGCTAACAGTTTTTTGTTCGCTTGCACTCGGTGCTTTAACCGACGCTAAAGACTCCCAGGCTGAATTCAAAAGTTTGAGCAGCGCTTGGGTTTCTTCTACATTGACATCGCTGCTAACGATAGACGCCAAGAGCGCTTGCAGTTGTTGGATATGCGCTTGGCGCTCTTGTGATGTATTTTCTTCAGCTTTGCGTTGCGCTTCTTGCGCAACTTGTTCTGCAGAAATGTTGCTAATGGTTTGCTGGGCTTTTTGAATCGCTTGATCTGCGCGGGCGATAAGTTCACTCGTTGCGTCAGATTTTTTGGCTTCCCACTGCTGAACTAAATAGGAAAATTTAGCGGCGAATTGTCCATCAAAAGGGCGATTACTTTGCTGCTCTAAAGATTGTACTGCCGCAGCAACGCCAGCCAGAATTTCGGCTGCGCGTTTTTCCTCTTCTTTAAAAGCATCGCATTTTTCTTTGATGATTTTAAAAACGGTTTTGTCTTTGGCTTTGGTATCTTTTAAGAGTTGTTGCAGAATTTGCTTGTCGGTAATTTTCTCTGCCGCTTCTTGGCGCAACTTACTAATCGCGCCATCCAGCGCCAACTTAGCCAGTTCATTCTGATCACTAATAGCATCAATGGAAGGTAGATCCAACACCTTGGCTTTGACCACCGGTGTGGCAACAGGAGCCGGCGTCGCTTTTCTTTCAATAACTTTAGGCTGAGGTTTTTTACCAAATAAACGGGCTAAGAATGACATAGACATTACCTTTTAAGAAAATTAAACCAAGACTAAGCAATGCAAAAGCAGCGCAAAATCTGGAGAGTGTAAGTAGAAAAACTAACGATTAAATATCCAATCCTATTTGATTACCGTCATAAATCAGCGGTAAATAGGTAAGCGCATGGCGACAACTGAGCGGATTTACGGGCATACCCGAGCGCAAATCAAATTCAATCCCGTGTGCAGGGCAACGCAATACATTATTAGCAATACTGGCTTGCGCTAAAGGCGCTTGCAGGTGCGGGCACTGATTGGCGATGCAATAGGTTCTGCCCTGTTCTTGCAAGAGAATCCACTCCTGCCGCCCAATGCGAAACACTTGGCGATAACCATCGTACAACTGATGCAATTTTTCCAGCGCAACAAACGCCATCAACAACCTCTTGCCCACACCTAAAGCACCAGAAAGGCGCACACCATTTTCTTAAGTGGCGAAAATTTACGCTGTCTCAAGAACCATAACAAGCAATTTTACGGTTTTATATCCAGCCGCTAAGAATTCTTTCATTTTCTCGCTTTTTTGTTACTAAATACGCGCTCAGATAATCACTTTTGGGCTGCCAGCAGTTAGAATGAGCGCGTCGATGACAGCCACCGTTGGGCTGTTGCCTTATCGCCTTTAATGAACCTCAATTATGTCGAATCAAGCCTATCTGGAGCGTTTGCGCAGTTTATCCAACCGCTTGGTGACGCTGCAAAAACCGATTCGCATTTTGGATGCGATTAAATGGCCCGCTGACCTTGAAGCTCAATTTATCGCCAACGATGGCCGCGAACTTCCTAAACTCGGCAAAGATTTCTACCAAAATCAACGCCTCGCGTTTGAAACCGAAAAAGTCTACCAACAACTCAATGAACTCAAAGCCGATGTGCGCCGCGATCTCGGCCGTGGCGATGCGTTGGGTCAAATACTCTTAGCCACCATCGACCAATACCAAGTGGTTATCGAATTATTAAAAGCGCGCGGCACCGATCAATTCGGCCATTTCAGCAAATTACTCTACGGCTCCGCGCAGGATAAAATTCGCGGCGATCGCAAAACCCTGCGCGAAATGGGCGAGCGTTTGTGCCACCTATTCTCGCTGCCCGCCGTTGAACATTTACATCGCCCCTATTCCGACAATATAAATGCAGAGCAAGCCGTGAGCAGTTTGCATGAGCGCATGGATACGTATTTTGGCAGTGGCGAAGTGCGCGTAGAAATTAGCGATGACATAGTGTCCGATGCCTCCGCCGGTGGCGACTGCATTAAAATTAATCGCCGCGCGCTATTTTCAGAATTAGATTTACAAGTATTAGAAGTACACGAAGGTTGGGTGCATGTAGGGACAACGCTCAATGGCCGCCAACAACCTTGGGCGACTTGGTTGAGCGTTGGCTCTCCGCGCATAACCGCCATTCAAGAAGGCATGGCGGTTTTGATGGAAACCCTCACATTCAGTTCGTTTCCTCAGCGCGCACGCCGCATTAGCGACCGTGTTGTCGCAGTAGATTTGGCCGAACAAGGTGCAGATTTTTGCCAAGTGTACCAACACTTTCTCGAGCGCGGCATTAGCCAACACGATAGCTACCGCGTAACCCAACGCGTATTTCGCGGCGGCACTTTAACCGGCGGCTCAGTGTTCACTAAGGATATTTCTTACGTAAAAGGCTTTGTTGAAAATGTGAATTTTATTCGCAGTGCAATTCAATCTGGCGTGCCCGAAATTATCCCCATGTTGTTTGTGGGCAAGGTCACGCTCGATGATTTACCGCTTTTGTATGAACGCTATTTAGAAGGTGTCATTGCTGGTCCCAAACATTTACCGCCCATGTTCCGCGATTTAAACGGGCTTTATGTATGGTTTGGTTTTTCCAGCGGTATGGGCCTTATGAATATTGCGCGCGTACAACAGCACTTCAGCAAGCTCTTCCAAAAAATGCCAGCATCCACGCCTTTGTACCTAAACAAAAGTGATGTTGATTTAGATTGATGAAACGATTTATTAAATGATGACCTACTACACCGTTGTAATTTCTGGCGCTAACATTTTTTTTGAAAACTACAACCGCACCGAACCGGTTGTGGGTTTTATCGCCTGCCGTTTAATACAAGCACAAACCGAAGAACTCGCCATAGCCACGGCTAAGCGCGATATTTTAGTGGATTGGAACCGCAGCTTTAACGCCGACCGCAAACTCGGCCTGCCCGCATTACAGCTTGAGCATATAGCGCCCTACAAAGGTTGGATAAAACCCAAAACCAAACACGATTATTATTGGTTTACCGATGATGAGCACAAGCAAGCGCAGATTGCAGAATTAACAACACCGCCTAAGAAGTGGTTTTGGCGGAAGTGATACCGATTGGACTGGGCAAGCCTAGACCAATCGGCCAAATATATTTGGGTGTATTTACTTTTCCACGTTATAGATAATTTTATCTGTTGTTGCAATTACCCTACTGGAACGCTCACCCGTTCGCTTGTTTAAGTAAAACTGCAACACAAATGGCTTATCTGAAGGTTTTTGTAACCACACATGTTTAATAGGGAACTTAATATCCAAGACACCTTCTGCGGCTGTAACTACGGGATAATCCTCTAGCGGAAAGGTTCCATCACTTGTTGTACCCTGCTTTTCGGTATCAAATTGGGCAATAACTTTATATTCGCCAGGAACATAATCCTTAATATAATATTGTAGCTTGGCCTCAATAACAGAATTCTGATTCAATAGTTTTGAATCAGAAGGCATTATCTTAATTATCGAAATTTTCGTTTCAGATATAGGTGAGTTGATTTCAACAGTAGGTGAATTAGTTTTAATACCAACAGACTGGCAACCCACGACGGATAAAACAAAAATCAATAATCCTAATTTCTTAAACATTTTTACAGTCTCCTTTTATATCAATAGCGCCTAACTTGGCATTAGTTTTGTGGTTACACTTATTATGGGGCTTCAATATTCGTACGAAAAAGCCAAACAAGGAATCATCATACTCACGCAGCGGGACTAAAGCACGATGTGCTTTGAAAAACCGAAGGTTGACCTAAAATGCGAGCGCAGCGAGTAATCCAGCCGTTGATCTTGATTTAAAAGCTGGATCTCCGCTGCGCGAGAACGAAGATGGTTATATGAATTGCTTTTGTTGCAGCTAATTACTAACTGTCGGCGTAAGCATATCCATTGGCTCTGACGCCGAATAATGATCTATAAAATACATAAAATCGTGACCAAACTCTTTACCGTCTTGAATATCACCAGCATTTACTTTGGCAAAACGTGGGATTTCCGACTTAACTTGAATACCGCATTGTGGAATACATGCCCACAACGTACCTTTATGTACAGTCTCAAGAATAATATGAGTTACCTTCGGACCGACAAACATACCCTCTGATAACATCGATTCAGACATCCAAGAAGCTCGTACCTTTGGAGTATGTGCGTTACCTGCAATCGCAATTAAAAGCCCGCGTTCAGATAACTCGTTTAACTCCTTACCAACAACTTCAGGACTAGAGCGAACGGTTCGAGCTCTATGCTGAAAATGCAGATTCAATATAGCCATACTTTCCTTTTCTACGAGATATCTAACAAGATTGAACATTGCTTTAGAAGATCGACCGTCTTCAAAATCCGTTTTTTTCCACACAGCCGACAGCGCTGACCTAGCGTCATCTTCCAGTTCCAACGACACAATTACTCTTTCTTTTGATGTTTGTAGCGCACGATCAATTAAACATCGATAAAACTCTGGGGCTTCATTTGTACCATGAAGCTCACCAATAAAGAGATCACCAAACTTTAAAAGCTTATCCAATTCAGCATTTTTGGGGCAGGACGCAGTTTCTGCCGCAACACCACAACTCACAAACATGAACACCATCACCAAAATATATTTATTCATTTTCCATCCTTATTATTAAGTCAAACTAAAACAATTAAAAACTCGA
>DAOORH010000191.1:3229-6561 GCA_035389145.1 Cellvibrio sp. | reverse complement strand
CGTAAAATTACCCGCTATGTTTCCGTGAGTGTTTTTAATGCCATTGCGCTTACACTCGTGGTTTTTATGTCGCTGTTTTTTATCCTCACATTAATAGATCAGTTGCAATCACTGCGCAGCAATTACACGGCTTTTGAAGCGTTGATTAATGTGGTGCTGAGAATGCCAGAGGGTTTAAACACCTTCATTCCCTTTTCGTGCTTAATAGGCTGCCTTGCTGGTTTGGGTGCATTGGCAACGTCAAGCGAGTTGGTGATTATTCGAGCAGCAGGCGTATCTACACAACGTATTGTGTGGATGTCGCTGCGCCCTGCATTAGTATTTATGTTGCTGCAATTGGTGGTGAGTGAATATGTTTCGCCTTACGCAGAGCAAATGGCGATTAACCGCAAAGCCATAGCTTTGGGTACGAGTGTTAAGCAGTCGCAACAAAAATTATGGAACCACGAAACCAATGAGTTTATGCATTTTGGCGCTGTATTACCGAGTGGCGTAATTTACGGCTTGAGCCGTTATCAATTGAATGACGAGCATCAACTGGTTGCTGCAAGTTTTGCCAAGCAGGCGATTTACCAAGGCGACCATTGGCAGGAAGAGGATGTTGCAATTACTCATGTTGAGATAGATTCAACACGCGTAGAAAAGATTGCATCGCGCCGCTGGGATTCGCGTCTTACACCGGATTTGCTCAATGTGTTGGTGCTTGAACCCGATAGTTTATCGCTGCGCAATTTGTTTTATTACAACAATTATTTGAGCCAGCAGAAAATTGAAAATAGCGATTACAGTTTGGCGTTTTGGAAAAAAGCTCTTGAGCCCTTGGCAACGGCAAGTTTGGTATTGATTGCCATTTCGTTTATTTTTGGCCCACTACGCAGTGTGACCATGGGGCAGCGAGTGTTTACCGGCGTGATGTTTGGTGTAGCATTTTTAATTGCGCAAAAACTATTTGGGCCCGCGAGTTTGGTATTTGGCTTCTCGCCTTTGTTGGCAGTGCTGTTCCCGATTCTGATTTGTGTGGTGATAGGGGTGGTACTTCTGCGCAAAGCGCATTAGCGTTAAACGCTATTTGCAATTTAGTGAAAATCTTCGCGAGGGATTGACTGGTTTAATTAATAAGAAACTGTATTTTTTGTAACAGCGCTTCTTTATCGATGGGTTTTTCAAGGCAGCCGCGAATACCAATAGTTGAATCAGAAATAGGGCGCAGGCTGCAGCTGGTATCTGAAATTAATACTATAGGTATGGCGTTTGTTTTTGGGTTGCGCGCCAATTGGCGGCACAAGCGCTCATCATTTTCATCTGCAATCACCGTATCCATAATAATGGCATCTGGGTGAATATCTAAGCAAATATCCAAGGCTTCTTCAGCCGTTTCGGTATACAAAATATTGTATTGCGGTGTAAGCATTTGAATCAGCGTTTTAGTTTCTTTGGTGTCTTGCTCTACTACTAAAATTGTTTTGTGAATTGCAATATCGTCTACCAATGAGCGGTTGCGGCCGCTGTGCTTGGCCTTATAAAGAGCGCGGTCTGCGCGTTTCACCAAATCTTCCAGAGAGTAGGTGGTTGCTTGTACACAACTTGCGCCGCCGATGCTGACGGTCACTTGATGGTGTGTGGGTGAAACCTCATGACGCAAGCCCACTTTTTCCAATTCTGCATTAATCGCTTCGGCAACTTTCATGGCGCCCAAGCTATCGGTTTCGGGTAGCAGCACAATAAATTCTTCGCCGCCGTAACGCCCTAGCAAGTCAAAGGGGCGATTCAAACAATCGCGAATTGCTTGAGTGATTTTCTTTAAACAGGTGTCGCCAGCGGGGTGGCCATAGTGATCGTTGAAGAGTTTGAAGTGGTCTACATCGATCATTAACACGCTAACGGGTTTTTGCTGACGCGAGGCCAACAACCATTGCTGTTGCGCCATTTCATTAAAGGTGCGGCGATTATAAGTTTGCGTGAGGCTATCTAATTGGCTCAGCGCTTCTAATTCGGCATTCAATTGATTGAGCTGGTCGCGCATTTCGGTAATGCGTTCCATCGCGCGGATTTTGGCTTTGATAATCATGGCGCTAACGGGCTTAATCAAATAGTCATCGCCACCGGCTTCAATGCCTTCGCGATAGCTTTCATCCTCGTTGCGACCCGTCACAAAAATAATGGGAATCCAGTGGCCGCCAAGCCATTCGCGGATCAAACGAGTTGTCTCAAACCCATTTAAACCGGGCATTTCAACATCCATGATGATCATATCCACGGGAGTGGTTTCAAGCATTTGTAGAGATTCTTCACCACTTTGTGCAATAAGCGGCGTATGCCCCGCCTCAATAATATAATTGCGCATGGCATAGCGGAGAGTGGCACTGTCTTCTACAAGGAGGATCTTCATTTATTGGGCAAACTTAGTGTGAGTAGTACTTTCAGGTGAGTCTAGTCGAGTTTTTATAGCTAGCACGCAGTTTATTCTTTTTGTGTAATTTTAAGGCGCTAAAAACGATGAGTCGATTATAAACAGCGATGGATGGTATTTATTTGCTGGCTTCGCCAGCTGCGTCACATTTGGCGAGTTTTATTGTTGGTGGCCAACATATAACCAAGCCTGCAGGGCTCTTGTAAACACCGAAACCTCATGATGTTGCTCTAGCTTGCCATCTTGGCGAAATACGGCAATAAAACTCACCAAGCCTTGATTATCGTGTTCTTTGCCGGCTCTAGTCTCCAAAATTTGTAAGCCTAGCCATTCGCAGCTACTCGCCCAGGCCGCTATATCTTCTTTGCTGGAACGAATACGTTCTTCAGGGCTCCAAGTGTCCCACAGGTAATCAATCGCCATTAATACATGGGCACTGTAGCGCGAGCGCATCAAGGCTTCTGCAGTAGGTGCGAGTAATTTGCGCTCAATATAAGGCAAGCAGCAATTGCCTGCCTGTTTTTGGCTTCCGCAGGGGCAAGTTGATTCTGAGCTTAAGGTGTTTGCAGGTGGCATTTTTGACCTCTTTTCGGTATGTTGTGCGGCTATTTTCGCTGCGGCCAAACATTCAAACTCAGGGCTTGGCCAAAGCTCCATTTCCGTTTGTAAAGTGAATCACATGACTCAGTTTGACGATATTCGCCCCTACCACGATGCTGAAGTACGCCCCACTATTGATCGCATACTTGCTGACCCGGAACTGGTCGATGCAGTTGCGCGTTTAAAATTTCCCAAACTTACTCAATGGTTGGGTTGGTTGATTAAACCCTTGGTGAAGAAAAAACTCTCAGATCAACTTGCGGGCGTCAATAACGTGCGCGGTTTTCAGGAAGTAGTAGAGCGCTACATGACCGGCATGATA
>DAOORH010000191.1:0-3129 GCA_035389145.1 Cellvibrio sp. | reverse complement strand
CCATTACGATGACACCGATCAATTGGTTGCCGAAATAGATCATCAAATTGTGATGAATTACGTGCTGCATGCTACCAATTGCTTTGCATATGAAATGTTGCACGGAAAAGTACCTGCGATTAACTACACCGAAAAAAATATTCCTTATGACCCGCAACCACTCGCCACTCAAAAAGCAGAGTTTGTAGCGCGAATGAATGAAATTCCTGCCGAGCAGCGCGATATTGCGCTAGCGATTTATGCTAACCCTGTAGTGAGTAAATTAGCCAAGCTCAATGCCGAGGCTGCATGCTAACCGATTTGGTTAAAAAGCAAATTCAAAGTGCTTACAGTACATTTTTGGAAAACAAAAATTTAAAGCCGCGTTTCGGCCAAAAAATGATGATTGCCGAAATTGCGAAAACCTTCGGTAATATTGAGTTGGACGAAGAAAATGTTCGCGAGCCTTCGGACAACTACGGCAATCATATCTGCGTAGTAGAGGCGGGCACGGGTACGGGTAAAACCATCGCCTATTTGTTGCCCGCTTTAGCGATTGCAAAAGCCATGGGCAAAAAATTGGTGGTGTCTACCGCAACGGTTGCGCTGCAGGAGCAAATTGTCAGTAAAGATCTGCCCGAGCTGCTGCGCCACAGCGATTTATCTTTTTCGTTTGCGCTCGCTAAAGGTCGTGGTCGTTATTTGTGTTTGAGTAAATTGGATAGTTTGCTTGCGGAATATGAAAGTGGTTTAAATCCCACTCGTGCACTTTATGAAGATGAGCTACCAAGTGTAACCGCGCAAGGCATTAAACTTTATCAGTCCATGATGGAGGCTTTGGCCTCGAATAAATGGAGCGGTGAACGCGATACCTGGCCGCAAGCGCTAGAGCAAGATGAATGGCAAATTATTACTACCGATCATCGCCAATGTACGGGTCGTCGCTGCTCTAATGTTTCATCCTGCAGTTTTTTTAAAGCGCGCGATTCGCTACACAGTGTGGATTGTATTGTTACCAATCACGATTTAGTGCTGGCAGATTTGGCGCTGGGTGGTGGGGCAATTTTGCCTGACCCGAAAGACACGCTCTATATTTTTGACGAAGGTCATCATTTACCGCAAAAAGCGCTCAGCCATTTTGCACATCACAGCCGCATGCTTTCCAGCAGTAAATGGTTGGATCAATGCAACAAAGGTTTGGGCGCAATTCTCGGCCAAATTAGCGGCGCCGGTAATGTGGATAGATATGCAGAGCAATTACCTGCGGCATTTATTGATTGTAAACAGCGCTTGGATCAAGTCTATCCATTGCTAGACGAGTTGGTGCAAACTATCGCGCTGGATGATCGCCAATCCAATTACCGTTTTAAAGAAGGTGTAATTCCGCAAAATTTATTATTGCCCTCGGTTGAGTTGCAGCGCAGCTTTGATCGCCTCACCGATTTGCTCAGCAAAATATCCGATGAATTGACCGAGGCTATGGAAGACCCGCATTGCCCTGTTCCTAAAATTGATTTGGAAAATAATTATCCCGTACTCGGCACTTGGCAATCGCGAGCTGAAGCCAATCGCGAACTTTGGGCGAGTTATGCCGTGCCAGATGCGAATGCCGCCGTGCCTAAAGCGCGCTGGTTAACGCCGGTGGATAATGGCGGCAACATGGATATTGAAGTGTGTTCAAGCCCCATTCTTGCCTCTAAAACCTTGGAATATAGTTTGTGGGATAAATGTTGCGGTGCAGTTGTTACTTCTGCGACCTTAACTGCACTTGGCAACTTTCAACGATTTCAAATGCGTGCAGGCACCCCGAATCATGCGAATTATCAAGTGGTGCCCAGCCCCTTTAATTTCGCGCAAGCAACTTTAGAAATTCCCGCGTTTGCGGTGGATGCCAGCAACGCCGATGTGCACACCATTTCGCTGATAGATCATTTGCCGAAATTGCTCGATAAAAAAGAGGGCAGTTTAGTGCTCTTCTCATCGCGCCGACAAATGCAAGAAGTCTATGAAGAAATGCCAGACAGTGTGCGCGATTTAATTTTGATTCAAGGCGACAACTCCAAGCAGGAAATGCTGGCGCAACACAAACGTAAAATTGATGACGGTGAGGGCAGTATTTTATTTGGGCTCGCCAGTTTCGCCGAAGGTGTGGATTTACCGGGCGACTATTGTCGCCATGTGATTATTGCTAAATTGCCCTTTGCTGTGCCGGATGATCCGATTGAATCCGCGTTGTCAGAATGGGTAGAGTCGCGCGGTGGTAATCCGTTTATGGATATCACCGTGCCAGACGCTTCGCTGAAATTAGTGCAAGCCTGCGGGCGTTTGTTGCGCACTGAAACTGATACTGGAAAGATAAGCTTGTTGGATCGCCGTATTTTGACCAAACGTTATGGCAAAGCAATTTTGAATTCGTTGCCGCCCTTTACGCAGGTTGTACATAAATAACGAAAGGCACCCCCTCCCAACCTCCCCCTTGAAAAAGGGGAGGGGCTGAACGTCACTCCGTCGGTGAATTGAGCGTGCTTTTAGCCCCTCCCCGCTTTTCAAGGGGGAGGTTGGGAGGGGGTTTACTTTGCGAGGGGTTAATTTCGTAGGTAATAAATTTATGTCTTTAAAACACATAGCAGTCGCAGAAATTTTAATGGACATCGAAAAAGAGCTACGCGATTTACAGTTGTGGGAATCTGAATCGCCTTCAGTAGAAGCTCTTGCCAGTACCCAGCCTTTTGCGATAGATACCTTGACCTTTCCGCAGTGGTTACAATTTATTTTTATTCCTCGCTTGTACATGATGGTTGAACAGCGCATGCCCCTGCCGAGGGTGAGTGGTGTGAAGCCCATGGCAGAAGAATATTTTAAGGTGCTCAATTTAAACAGTGCCGCGTTGATTTTACATTTAGAGCGAATGGATAATTTGTTGTCTGAATAACCCGTTTCTCGCTCCCAAGCTCCTGCTTGGGAGTGTATATCTGCATTCCCAAGCAGGAGCTTGGGAACGAGAGTGAATAATAATTTTGGAAAAACCATGACCAGCTATAAATACTCCACCGATGATCTTCTATATCTAATGGCTCGCCTGCGCGACCCGCAAACCGGTTGCCCGTGGGATATTAAGCAGGATTACGCGAGCATAGCGCCCTCTACTTT
>DAOORH010000190.1:0-6568 GCA_035389145.1 Cellvibrio sp. | reverse complement strand
GAATTTTCCAACCCCAACCCGCTTTGCGCGCGGTGGCGGTGGTGTAGGGCGGGCGTTTTTCTTGTGCAGCTGTTTTCACCACTACCGCGCGATCACAGGGCAAATATTTTGACCAATCTTCAAAACCTACACCTAAGGTTTTTTCAATCAATAAAGCCTTAAACCCGGTACAGTCGATGAAAAAATCACCGTAAATTTCACGACCGTCGCTCAAAATTAATTTCTCAATATTGCCCGTGGCAGTTTGCGTGACATGGCTGACGGTTCCTTCAGTACGTTTTACACCGCGTTCGTGCGCATAGGTATTCAGATAATTTACCACTAGCTTTGCATCTAAATGCACCGCGTAACTTGCGCCGCCAATAGGTGTATTTTGCAATTGCGTTGGCCAGAAAAATTTTTCTTGCTCAGCCATTACCGAACAGGGCGAAAAATCTTGCAGAGGTGATGCGTCACCCTGCATGGTAGCTTTTAACCAGCACTGGTAAAAATCGTGGGAGCCTATGCGCTTTCCAATCACACCAAAGGGATGAAAATAGGATTCATTTTTTTGTCGCCAATCAATAAATTTTATACCGAGCTTAAAACAGGCTTGAGTATTTCGAATAAATTGTTGTTCATCTATGCCAAGATTTTGTATTAAGCGCACCACGGGAGGAATTGTCGATTCACCAATACCGATAGTGCCGAGATCATCTGACTCCACCAATTCAATTTCACACAACTGTGACTTGAGATGGTAGGACAACATGGACGCTGCAATCCAACCGGAGGTACCGCCGCCGACAATCACAATTTTTTTAATAGGATTTATATTGGTCATAATTTTTTACATCGCCACGCCGACATTTATCAATTTTTTTACTTTCAGGTTTTATTTTTTCTACCAACTTTGGTTTTCTACCAACAGCCCAGACCCGCTCGTATCCTGTGCAGTTGTGTATTGCCAGCTATTCACTTGAATGGCGCGGCGCACAGCATCTATGGCTTTGTGGCGCGGAAAACTGGCGCGCCATGCTAAAGAAATTTTGCGCACTGGATGAGTTTGCAAAGGCCGCGTGACTAAGGCCTGTGGTGAAAATATGGCTGAACTCGTTGCCGATGACGGCAAAATGCTGATACCCAAACCTATCGCAATCATATGGCGTAGAGTATCCAAGCTGCTGCATTCAATGATGTTATTGGCCGCAGGTTCAAATACCCTAAGTACTTGTTCACGCAGGCATTGTTTTTCGCTTAACAATAAAAAACTTTGCTCGTGCAAATCATCAAATGCGATGATTTTTTTAGCGGCAAGCGCATGGTTGGGCGGCATCACCACTTGCAGGGGCTCGCTGTATATTTCTTGGGTGACCACATCGGGTTCTATCAAGGGTTGAGAGATAAGAATGGCATCCAGCTCACTGGTGCGCAGCTTGTGGCGCAGATCGCTGTTGTAACCCTCATAGCAACTCAAGGTCAGCTGGTTAGCAATTAACTTTAAGGATGGAATCAATTGCGGCAGTAAGTAGGGCCCTAAGGTGAAAATAGCGCCGAGTTTTAATTCCCCACTGAGTTGATTTTTATCGGCGTCTGCCAGAGCGATAATGGTATCTGCCTGCGTCAGCGCGCAGCGCGTCTGAGCAATAATCTGTTCGCCCATTTGGGTAATCCGAATGCCAGACTTGCTGCGTTCAAACAGCAAAACACCCAAATCGTCCTCGAGCTTGCGTACCGCCATGCTCAAGGTTGATTGGCTGACATTAAACCCAGCGGCAGCACGACCAAAGTGGCGCGTCTCGGCTACGGCAACCAAATAGCGTAATTCGATGAGTGTCATTAAAGGCCTCGGGGGGATACAAACAAAAGGCTTGGGCTGGCAGCACCCTACAGAGCGCATCACTAGGTAGAATAGCCGAATCATCATGACGAAGGTTGATCGTCTTTCTCAGGATACGACTAAGTTTCCTTAAACTAACAACAAAACAACGCTTGGGTCTATTGGATCGGGCTAGCTTGGCGAACTCAAAAAAAGTGTCGATTTTTTTACACCAAAATGATTTTCAGTTCGCCCTTGTAATATAGATCACAATAAAATAGAGGGGCTCGAAGTGATGAGCCATTTTTTGCAGGGCTTTAATTGTGCTGATTTTTTTGAGTAACATTAAGATTATTTTTTCTCGCTCAATTGTCTCCGCAGCGCGTTAATAACCGGTACAACCTCTGGCCGAATCTGCCGCCACACATAAAACGCCTCAGCAGCCTGACCAACTAACATGCCTAAACCGTCGGCCAACTTTACAGCTCCCTGTTCAGCAGCCCATTTCAAAAATACGGTTGGCTCTGCGCCGTACATAAGGTCGTAACAGCTAGCGTTGGGATTTAATAATCCCGTAGGCAGGGGCGGCAAATCGCCACTTAAACTGGCTGAGGTTCCATTAATCACTACATCAAAGCGTTCACCCGCCAACTGCTCAAAGCTGCGGGCTTGTACATCGCCAAGATCGTGAAAGTGCACCGCCAATTCTTCGGCTTTTGATAGAGTACGATTGGCGATAACCACTTGCGTAGGATACTCCGCCAGTACCGGCTGCATAATCCCGCGCACCGCACCGCCTGCACCCAGAACTAAAATGCGTTTGCCACGCAACTCCCAGCCGAGGTTGTGCATATCGTGCACCATGCCAATGCCGTCGGTGTTATCACCTAGAATTTTTCCATCAGCCTGTATCGCCAGTGTATTCACAGCGCCCGCACACTCAGCGCGAGGGGTTAATTGTTGTGCAAACTGAAAAGCTTCAACTTTGAAAGGTATAGTCACATTCAAGCCTTTACCGCCCTCGGAAAAAAAAGCTTGCGCCGTTTTTACAAATGCATCTTCCGCGACCAATTGCTTGGCGTAATGCAAATCCTGACCCGTTTGCTCTGCAAACTGGCGGTGAATAGCCGGGGATTTACTGTGATTAATAGGGTTGCCGAACACGGCGTATTGGTCTGTCATTGAACATCCATCTACACAATATTGTTGTTAAGGTTTTATTTTAGCCAATCGCGATGCGGCAAAAACTGCTCGTAGAGCGCTGCTTCTGCGCTGCCTGCCTCGGGCTGAAAATCGTATTCCCAACGCACCAGCGGCGGCAGCGACATTAAAATCGATTCCGTACGCCCGCCAGTTTGCAAGCCAAACAAAGTGCCGCGATCGTAAACCAAATTAAATTCCACATAGCGGCCACGACGATAAAGTTGAAACTGGCGCTCGCGCTCACCAAAAGGCATGTTTTTACGCGCCGCCAAGATCGGTTGATAAGCGGGCACATAACTGTCACCCACCGCGCGCAAAAGTGCGAAACTTTTCTCGAAGCCCTGTTCATTCAAATCATCGAAAAACAACCCACCCACACCGCGCGCCTCATTGCGATGTTTAAGGTAAAAATAATCATCGCACCATTTTTTGTAGCGCGGATAAACCTCAGCACCAAAAGGATCGCAGGCATTTTTTGCAGTTTGATGCCAGTGAACAACATCGGCCTCACTGCCGTAATAGGGCGTTAGATCGTAACCGCCGCCAAACCACCACACTGGCTCTGCGCCCTCTTTTTCAGCGATAAAAAAGCGCACATTGGCGTGGCTGGTAGGCGCGTAGGGATTATTGGGGTGAATCACTAGCGATACTCCCATGGCTTCAAAGGCGCGACCCGCCAACTCCGGACGATGCGCGGTAGCTGAAGCGGGCATTTGAGTGCCGTGAACATGGGAGAAATTGACGCCGCCTTTTTCGATAACTGCACCATTCGCCAACACACGAGTGCGGCCACCGCCACCTTCGGCGCGAGTCCAATTATCTTCAACGAAACCGGCACCGCCATCTTCAGCGGCGAGGGCAGTGCAGATTCGATCCTGTAAATCCAATAAATAAGCTTTCACCGCAGCTTTATTGGGCAAGGTATTATCGGGCAAAGCAGCATTGCTCATGGGGAATCCTTAGCGCTCGGCAGGTCGATTCAGAAAGGCCGCTATTCTACGCGGCTTGAGCACAAAGAGTTAGCCGGGGCGAACAACTTCGCCGGTCATAAGGTCGCGAATTTCAGAGGGCTTGGCGCGCTTACCGACAGCACCTGAAGTTATGGCGTCAAGCTCATCGCCAAAATAGCGGTGTACATCAAAACCGCTACGAGCTGGCTCGCGGCCTTGCAGATTACAAGAGGTTGAAACAATAGGCGCACCAAAGGCTTTACTTAAACCGGCAGCAACAGGATGATCAGTCACGCGCAAGGCAACGCCAGTGTAATCACCGGTAATCCATTTGGGCGCGAGGCCATTATTGGGCACCAACCAAGTCACCGGGCCGGGCCAGGTTTTCTTAATGCGTTGGCGCTGAATATCGTTTAAATGGTAAATAAAAGGCTCGAACAGGCTGATATCTGACGCTAACAGAATCAAGCCCTTATTGACGGGGCGCTGTTTCATTTCCAGCAAGCGCATAACCGCATCTTCACTGAATGGATTACAACCCAAACCCCACACCGCCTCGGTAGGATAGGCGACAACGCCGCCCTGCCACATTTGCTTAGCGGCATATTGCACACGGGGATTTAACGACCAATTAATCATAAAAAACGCCTTGAAAGTAGATGCTGGCAATCTACCGAAATAAGAGCCACAAGGTAACCTAAGAAGGCGACTTACCCCCAAGATTCACTTACCGCCATAAAGAAAATATAGAAACTGAATATCGATGAGTTTTAAGGAACGATTAGAGCTTGGGTAATATTGCGTAAAAATTGTTGTGCTTGGTGGGAATTGGCGTAATTTTCGATAATCCAAAATATCAATACTTACAAACTATAAATATTCGGAGCAACAATGACTACTACACGTCGTGAATTCCTTACTGCTAGTGCCCTTACCGGTGTTGCGCTTGCATCCGCTGGCGCATTGGCAGCATCCACTACAGTACCTGCCACAGCGCCCCATACCACGCCCAAATTACTGCACCATGTGTTTTTCTGGCTTAAGAATCCCAACTCTGCAGCCGACCGCGCTAAATTAATTGCGGGTGTTAAATCCCTTGCGGCCATTGAAACTGTGCGCAGCATTCATGTGGGCGTTCCTGCATCGACCGAAAAACGCGATGTGGTCGATAACTCTTACCATGTGTCGGAACTGTTGGGTTTTGATGATGTAGCGGGTCAAGATGCGTATCAGGTGCATCCACTGCATAAAAAGTTTGTCGATGAGCATCAGCATTTGTGGAGCAAAGTGGTGGTATATGACGCGCTGAAAGTGGATTAACAGCTCGCTAGATTCTTGCCAATTTATAAAAATCGCACCAATAAAAACCTCGCTGCGGCACTCCGGAGCGGGGTTTTTAAAGAAGTATTCTTGAGCAACGTAGTAATTAGACCCGCTGATAACCTGCACCTATTTGTTGGACATAACCCTTAATTTCCAAACCAATCAGCTGCGCAGCAACACTACCCACGGCGATTCCGGTACGCTCAACTAAATCGTCAATATTGACGGGGTCGTAACCCATAGCATGTATCAGTTGCTGTTCGGCGGGTGAAAGTGCATCTAATTCTTTTTCATCTAACTCTGTCTTTTTCGCCGCTTTTTGCTGCAGTTTTAATAATTTTTCACGCTGAAAGCCCAGCATACCTTGCAACTGATCAACTATATCCTGCCCCGTTTCCACCAAGGTTGCGCCTTGACGAATCAATTGATGACAACCACGCGCTAAGGGATTATGGATAGAACCCGGGATTGCAAAGACTTCGCGGTTTTGCTGCATAGCTGCTTTAGCAGTAATCAAAGATCCGCTTTGAATTGCCGCCTCAACCACTAAAACACCGCAACTTAAGCCGCTGATAATGCGATTACGCTGCGGAAAATTAGCCGACTTGGAACTACTGCCTAAGGGCAATTCACTCACCAAAGCTCCGCCAGTTTCGAGTATTTGCTGCGCCAAGGCGCGGTGACGGGAAGGGTAAATCATATCCAGCCCAGTACCCATAACAGCAATGGTTTTGCCTTGGGCGGCAAGCGCACCTTGATGTGCAGCAGCATCTACCCCTAGCGCTAAACCGCTGGTAATCGCAAAGCCGTTAGCCGCCAAAAACTCAGCAAATCTATAGGCATTTTCACCACCCCCACTGGAAGGATTACGGCTGCCCACTATGGCAATTTGCGGCAGGCTCAACAGGTGAATATCGCCGCGCACAAACAATAAGGGCGGTAAATTGGGGATAGTTTGTAACAGCTCTGGGTAGTTTGCATCTGCCACTGACAGTAAATGTACGTTGGGCTGAGACTCTACCCACTCCATGTCTACGAGGGCTTTTTGGCCAATTGCAGATTGCTCTGGATTAGATTGAAAATCCTGAATAACCGACAGCGTTTCCAATTCAAGAAGAGATTCGAGCTGTATGCTGGGTTGCTTAAGCACTGCTTCCGGCGAGCCGAATAAACTGACCAAGCGATTGAATGTAACGGCGCCCACATGGGGTAAGCGGTGAAGTACGAGGGAATAAAAACGCGGATCTTGCATGATTCATCCTTGTGAAATAAACAGCGGCGCTTCGTGCGCCGC
>DAOORH010000189.1:0-6668 GCA_035389145.1 Cellvibrio sp. | reverse complement strand
AGTTTGTGTACTACCCGTTAGACGCTTACGCTTCTCAATACGCAGGTGGTTGGGTTGGTTTGTCTGAAATCACCTCTTTGGGCAACGGTGAATTTATGGTGTTAGAGCGCGACAATCGCGGCGGCCAAGATGCTGCAATCAAACGCCTGTACAAGATAAATCTGCAAACTGTGACCGATGGGCAAACCATCACCAAAACCCTGATTAAAGATATCAAGCCCAACTTGGCATCAGCCAAAGGCAATATTATCGAAAAGGTTGAAGGCGCTGCGGTGATGGCTAATGGTGAGGTTTATATTGTTACCGATAACGATGGTGTGAATGATCACTCGGGTGAAACCCAATTGATTAATATTGGTAAGGTGTTTTAATCCCGCTTTGCACTCGCTAACTCTTTGCTGAGTTAGCACCCCCAAAAAGGCCCGGTAACTCTTGTAGTTACTGGGCTTTTTGCTTTTGACAAGCTTTTGACGGTAAGGGGTGATGACTCATGCGCCACAACGGGCGTGCCACCTTCTTGACATAAAGGTGAGCCATCCCATGTTCAAGCTTTCCGGCAATCTGGGACGAAATACCCCCCGCAAGAATGACACTGTGTCGCGGCTGTGCGCGCAAGCTCAACTCTGATGACAAAGCTTAACGGTTATGCGTAAGACAACGGCAAAACGCGCAACAAGTAAGGTTACATAACAATAGTCATTACCTACGAGGGTATCGAAATGAACGGATACAAAAAGAATAATTTAGTGGCTAAGGCAAGGCGGGCCATTTTAGCAGGCGTTGTAGTATTAGCCGGCGTCCAAGCCAACGCTGATGTACTAAACCCAATCATAGGCCCACTTTTGTACGAAGAGAATTTCAATAGCTTGGACACCAGTGTGTGGAATGCAATTGATGGCGATGGTTGCGGCATAGGTTTGTGCGGTTGGGGTAATCAGGAGCTGGAATACTATCGCCCAGGTAACCTGAGTATTGATGATGTTCCTTTTGAGGTGGGCACTAAAGCGCTCGCTATACAGGCGCGCCGAGAAGCCTTTGGCGGTAAACCCTTTACCTCCGGAAAAATCACCACCGAAGGCAAACTACAAGTTAAATACGGTATGGTTGAATTCCGTATGAGTACACCGCAAGTGGGTACGGGCTTATGGCCAGCCGGTTGGATGTTAGGTACAACTCTCGCAACCTGGCCAGCCAAAGGTGAGTTGGACATTATGGAGATGGGCCACAAGCTCTCTTCATTGATTCCACTGGGTTCAGATCTCAATAGCTACACCGCCGCCAATGCGATTTTCTATGCAGCCGCTGCTTGTGTTCCGGGCAATGAATCTTGCGCGGCTTCTACCGCGTGGCAAACCAAAAACTCTTATGTGGCGAGCACGCCGCTAACCAATCGCTTTGTGATTTATCGCATGTATTGGACCGATACTCAAATTCGTTTCACGGTTGTAGATAACAATGTTGAGCATGACATGTATGCCGCTCCGATTCCGGTTGGCGGCGAGTCATCTGAATTCCAGGCTCCTTTCTATTTTCTATTCAATTTAGCGGTAGGAGGTAACTTCACCGATGCCGCTAACGAAGCCCAAGTGACTGCGCCTTTGCCTGCCAAAATGTACATCGATTACGTTCGCGTTTACCAATTAAACGGTTTGGGCGAAGTGAAATTGGGCAGTCAAACTCAAAAAGAGACGGGCACCTTTGGTGTATTTACCGACGCCAATACCACCAACAAACAAGAGTTGGGCGGCAGCGCGGATTTGTGGGTGTGGAATCAAACCTCTATAAGCAATGGCACTACACCGGCTTACGAAGGTGCCAATGTGATTGCGTGGAACTACACTGCGCCGCAGTGGTTTGGTGCGGGTTTAGCGTCTCGCCAAGCGCGCGATATGAGTAACTTTGGTAACGGCACGCTGAAATTTAAAATTAAAATTCCTGCCAATGTCGGTTTTAAAATTGGTATCGCCGATACCTACACCAATGAAAAGTGGATTAACTTTCCTGCCAATACCACCACATACGGTTTAGTGCGCAATGGCGATTGGGCGCAGGCGACTATTCCCATTGCCGATATTCGCGGTATCAATGCGCTGCAATCCATGTCGCAACTGTTCATGATTGCGAGTATTGATCCTCAGCCTTCGGCTAATTTCCCTATAGCAATTGACGATATCGTTTGGGATTGCGGTAGCGATGCTGCTTGTGAAACTAATGGTTCTTCATCATCCGCTGGTTCATCAGTTGCGTCATCTGTAAGCAGCTCATCGTCCGTTGTCAGCAGCTCTAGCTCGTCGGCTGTTAGCAGCGCGTCATCGAACTCATCTGTTGCGGTAAGTAGTTCTTCGTCTTCTTCTGTAAGCAGTTCGTCATCCAGTGTGAATGTTAATTTTGAATGGTTAATTCAAGCGGAAAATTTTGCGGCAACCTCTGGTGTGAATGTAATTGATACAACAGACGTTGGTGGTGGCAAAAATGTGGATGGCGTTGCTGCAGGCAATTGGATGGCATTTACTGGCCTGAATATTCCAACCTCAGGTGTTTATCAAATTGAATACCGTGTTGCTAGCCCATCGGCGACCCAATTCTCTTCAGACTTGAACGGAGGAACTATTCAGCTAGGTAATGTAAATGTCCCTGCTACGGGTGGTAGCCAAGCGTGGACCACTATCACCCAGACTGTAAATCTCAATGCCGGTTCTTACAGCTTTGGAATTTACGCGCAGCAGGGCGGTTGGAGTCTTAATTGGTTCCGCATTACCAAGGTTAGCGGTTCTTCGAGTAGTGCTTCCAGCAGTTCGGTGGCAAGCAGCTCTTCAAGCTCAGCAGCTAGCTCAAGCGCATCGTCTACATCCAGCGCCTCCTCAGCTGCTAGCGCTTATGGCTACACCGAGTTGACCAGCGATAGCGTGAAGTTCTATGCGAATAACGCACTGTGGGTGGATATTCATTACACCGTTAATAATGGTGGCCAACAAAACATCCGCATGCTGCATAACTTTGATAACACCAATACTTACGCTCTTACGGGAATTCCTTCTGGTGCAGTGGTGAAATATTTCTTCACGATTGGCCCCTTGGTAAACGGTGCGTTTGATACGCCTTGGCAATCTTTCACTATGAATGCGGCGCCAATGGCCTGTGATTTTAATAGCAGCAATACCGTGGATTTGGATGACATCAACATGATCCTCGCTCGCAAAAACACCATAGCGCCAAATGGCAGCCCTTACGATATGAATAAAGATGGCGTGATCAATTTATTGGACTCCCGTGCGTGCGTTCTCAAATGCACCAAAGCCGCTTGCGCGCGCTAACCCTTAACCCGAAATATAGGAATATATAAAATGAAACACATTAAAAAAATCATGGCAGTGGGTTTGGTGGCGGGTGTGTTTAACTCGCTGGCAGCCAGCGCTTACGCCGCACCTGTGATGTCTTTTGGTAACTCGGGTAGCGATACCGCCCACGCTTATCAAGTAGGTGATACTGTCTCGCTGGATTTGTGGATTTCAGGCTTAGATGGCACCGATGATCTGGGTGGTTTGGATATCGCGGGTTTTGATATGAACCTATCATTCAATGGTGGGGTGACTGGCTACCAAAACACGTTGTTCAGCACGGATTTAGATGATTCGTTGTTCTTCGGTTTAACGGCAATGCCAACTTCTGGCAATAGTTTGAATCTGTCAGGGTTGTCGCTGTTGTGGGACTTATCCTCGCAGGCAAGTGCGTTCAAATTATTTACCTTGAGTTTCAGTGCGGATCAAGCCGGTGTGAGCACCCTGCAGTTGGACGATTTTATTCTGTCTAATTCATGGGGTGAGGCATTTGTCAGCGCTAACTATCTTGCCGAAATCACTGTGACAGACAAGCCCGTATCAGTACCTGAACCCGGTACTTTAGGTTTGCTATTCAGTGCGCTGGCTCTGGTATTTTTGCGTCGCCGTAGCCTTAAATAGTTTTAGCTAAGATATATCGAAAGGGTGAGCCCCAAGGGGTTCGCCTTTTTTATGCTTGTTTTTATGTCTAGTGGTCTTTAGGTCGGCTAAAAGCATACAATTGCAGCCTGTTCGCAGTGAAGCCTCATTCGCGATTTGATATTTATTCTGTATGAGTCCGCTATGGCCCGATCAAAAACCAGTAACCGTTGGCTAGAAGAACACGTCAACGATCCCTATGTTAAGCGCGCCCAAGTAGATGGCTATCGCGCCCGTGCGGCCTACAAACTTATCGAGCTTAACGACAAAGACAAACTTATTCGCGCCGGTAATTTGGTGGTGGATTTAGGTTCTGCACCGGGCAGTTGGTCGCAAATTGCAGGGCGTATGGTGGGGGTGAAGGGGCGGGTAGTGGCTTCCGATATTCTGCCAATGGACACCCTGGAGAACGTGGATTTTATTCAGGGTGATTTCACCGAAGAATCGGTTTTTAATCAAATTATGGATTTGCTCGGCGGCAGCCAAGCCGATGTGGTTATCTCCGATATGTCGCCCAACATTAGCGGTGTCGCCGTTGCGGATCAAGCGTCATCTATGCACTTGGTCGAACTCGCACTGGATATGGCGCGCAGCGTGCTCAAACCCAAGGGCGATTTTGTGGCCAAGGTATTTCAGGGCGAAGGTTTTGATGAGTACGTAAAAGAAGTGCGCACCAGTTTCGATAAAGTTGTGATTCGCAAACCCGATGCATCGCGCCCGCGCTCGCGTGAGGTTTATGTAGTGGGAAAGGGCTTTAAGCAGTAATAAAGAGATGCGTAGCAAAAAGGGGCAATCAGCTCCTTTTTATTTACACCGAATTTACATCGCCGAATAATTCGGCCCGCCACCACCTTCGGGTGTTACCCACTGAATATTTTGTGTGGGGTCTTTGATATCGCAGGTTTTGCAGTGCACGCAATTTTGCGAATTGATTTGTAATTTTTTCGCGCCGTCTTCCGCTGCAATAATTTCATAAACACCTGCAGGGCAATAGCGCTGCGCGGGTTCATCGTATTGCGCAAGATTAATGCGAATTGGCGTGCTGCTATCCATTAATTGCAAATGGCAGGGTTGGTTTTCGGCGTGATTGGTGTTGGATAAATACACCGATGACAATTTATCAAAACTGAGTTTGTTGTCAGGTTTTGGGTAATCAATTTTTTTGCTGCTGCTCGCCAGTTTTAATTGGCTGTGATCGGCTGTGGTGTTGTGCAATGTCCAGGGCAATTTTCCGCGCAATGTCATATCAATAAATGCGTAGGCGCTGCCGAGTAAGCTGCCAAATTTTTGTTGTGCTGGGCCAATATTGCGCTGCGCATAAAGTTCTTCGTAAGCCCAAGAGTTTTTATATTCTGTTTCAAACTCAATGAGCGAATCATACCTGCGACCAGCGGCGAGCGCTTTAGCGATGACTTCAGCACCAATCATTCCGCTCTTCATGGCAGTGTGGCTGCCTTTAATTTTTGCAAAGTTTAGAGTGCCGGCATCGTCACCCAATAACAAACCGCCCGCAAAATACATTTGCGGTTGCGATTGAATACCGCCCTTGGTAATCGCACGCGCGCCGTAACTAATTCGCTCACCACCGTGTAAGTACTGCGCAACTTTAGGGTGATGTTTGTAGCGCTGAAATTCATCAAAGGGGCTGAGGTGCGGGTTGCTGTAACAGAGATCAGTAATCAAACCAACCGCGACTTGAGAATCACTCAAGTGATATAAAAATCCACCGCCACTGGTAGCTGTTTCACTTAACGGCCAGCCGAGCGAGTGCATCACAAAACCTTCGTTATGTTGCGCTGCAGGCACGCGCCAAATTTCTTTAATGCCTATGGCGTAGTGTTGCGGATCTTTATCTTCGTCTAACTTGAAGTGACTAATCAAGTCTTTGCCAAGGTGGCCGCGTGCACCTTCGCAAAATAAAGTGTATTTACCGTGGAGTTCTATTCCTTCCACGTAATCTGCTTTTTCATCGCCATTTGCAGCGCGACCCATATCGCCGGTAATAACTCCACCTACACTGCCATCATCGCGATAAAGTACTTTTGCAGCAGCAAAGCCCGGGAAGATATCAACGCCTAGTTCCGTTGCTCGTTCGGCCAGCCATTGGCAAAGCCGACCAAGGCTAATGATGTAGTTGCCCTGGTTGTGTAAAACGCTGGGCAGCGCAAAATTGGGAATTTGAATCGCCGCTTCGGCGGAGCGCAAAAATTGCCAATCTTCAGAGGTGACGGCGGTCGATAGCGGTGCGCCCAGTGCTTGCCAATCGGGAAAGAGTTCGTTTAAGGCGCGCGGTTCAAATACCGCACCGGACAAAATATGTGCGCCAACTTCTGCGCCTTTCTCTAATAGACACACGCTCAAATTTGCATCGAGTTGACGTAAACGGCAAGCGGCGGCGAGTCCGGCAGGGCCTGCGCCTATAATTACAACGTCATAATGCATTTGCTCGCGTGACATGAAGGTTCCTAACTCTAATAAAAAGGGGCTATATACATACGTACTTATGTGTAAGTTGCCTTAAAGCAACTCTACAAAAACAAAAAAGGCCGCACAAGGCGGCCTTTTTCACCCAGACGAATCTGGATACCTAGCGTATTACTGAGCAGCAGCAGAAGATGAAGCAGCTTCAGCAGCAGGAGCAGCAGCATCAGGAGCAGCAGCATCAGGAGCAGCAGCATCAGCAGCAGGAGC
>DAOORH010000188.1:0-6708 GCA_035389145.1 Cellvibrio sp. | reverse complement strand
TTGGCCTTTTTCTTTTTACACGCCACATTAATAATCAAATACTCAATATCCCCTTAAAACCCTGTCATTTTGGATGGAAAAACACTTTTCTAACTTTTATTACGCAAGAATCCTGTAGCCATCATTGATGGCTCGCTTTCAGTCACTTGTGAATAACAGAAGGAATATTCCATGAACCTATTACGTAAATTAAAAGCGCTTACGGTCTGCCTACTCATCATCGGCAGCAGCACATTACATGCATCACCCGATCATAAAGATAAAAAAGATTGCACAGACCTCGGCGCACCTGCGACGCTGGTGGGATTTGATATGGTTTTACAAATTGAAAAGGCAGTTACCACCTACCCAAGCGGTTACCCCTTCAAAGGGGCGGTGGTAAAGCGCTTTAAAAAGAATGGAACATTTACTGCGCAAGGCTCAGAAACTATGCAAGGCCAAGTGCCCGATAGCCAACAGGCGTTCTACGGCACTTATAAATACCAGCGTACGGGTTTTAATACAGCCACAGAAAAAGCGATTGATGTTTCTGTTAACAATACGCCTTACACCACGAAATACATTTTTGAAACAGCGACTAGCGGAACTTGGGAAGAAAATTTTGGTAACGGACAAATAAAATTTTCAGGGAGATTTACCTTAGTTCCATCCAACCTACCCTCAGAGCAACATTTAGCACCCGAAACAAATGCAGGTTTGAATATCGTGCTATTTATTAAGAATGCAGAATCCAATTTGCCGCCTGATGTATACCCTAAAAAAGGCATAGCTCTGCAAACCTATGCACAGGATGGAACCTTTCTCATTAAGGGATATGGCCCATTGACGCTCGATTCTCATGGAACCTATAACTACAAAAAAATATCGGCCAACACCGCTGTAGAAGAATCAATTCAAATTAGCACTTTGTTCACGCTCCCCTACACAATGGTTTACACTTTTGAAACACCAACATCCGGCACTTGGTTTCAAAATTTGGGGAATGGGTTTATAACATTTACCGGCACCTTCGAAACCGCACCAAATTAATTAAAACAATAATCTAAACGGTAACCATAAATTGCCGTTTAGACTATTTACAGCCTAAAAAGTTAAAGCCTATGACGCCTACCAGTGTTGAACTATTAAAAGTTTGGTTTATTTTTTCGTTTAGCCTCGGCTGCTGGACTTGCTTGAACTTGTTGATTAGCCGTCGCGGCGACCGTCGTGTCAAATACACCATCCTTAGTTTTATTTTGTTGTTACTCACTCCTCCGCTAAATGCTTATATTCACCTAGTTAGCACACAACCCATACACTGGATTACGTTGATAAGTCAAAAGTTAACCTGGTGCTACGGCCCCATATTGGTGGCACTGATTCGCCATATTTCACTAAAACCCACTAGTCGCCCTAGCTATATTCTTCAAACCTTACCGTTTCTGCTGTCGCTCTTGCACGATATATTCAATCTGCAATGGATTAGCTTTTCAATCATGGTCTCGCTGCTATTTATTCAGGTATTCGGTTATTTAGTTTACGCCGCATATTTACTAAAATCAGAACGTCTTAAAATTTTAAGGCTTACCAGCCAGTTTAAAAATACAACCTATTATTGGTTGATTTATTTAGTAACCAGTTTACTTTTTGTCATGCTATTCGATGTTGTTGTCTTTGCTAATGCATTGCTCGGTCATTTACCTTCACTCATTGCCTTAGCAGCTATTGCCAGCCTTATCGCCATTTTCGTTAATACCATCGCACTTTTTTCAATTTATCAGCCCGAAGTCTTTTTCCATAATCTAATCCCTGAAGATTTGTCACTAACAGAAGAACCACAACCGAATATTAAGCCACATTTACGCAGCATAGAACTTAGCCCAGAAGCCGCAAAACAATTAGATGAACAACTGCAAGATTTGGTAAAGAATCACAAGCCCCATTTAGACGAAGATATTTCACTGCCAAAATTGGCATCGCTCTTAGGGGTAACCAGTCATCAACTTTCTGAGCTGTTGAACATTCACAAATCCACCAGCTTTTATGATTTTTTAAATGACTTACGCTATCAGGAATCGCTACAATTTTTAGCTACTAATGAAAGTGAACTCACCATTGCCGACATCGCCTATCGCTCAGGATTTAACAATCGCAATAGCTTTTATAAAGTATTTAAAGAAAAAACTGGGCTTACACCCAATCAATACAAAAAATCCATCAATGAACCGCTTAAAGCGAGCGCAAAATAAAACCTAGAGGTGATAACCGTAAACCTGTAAAATCGTCACATATTTTACTGATTTGATTTTTACTGACCTATGGAAATGCCAATGAATTCCTCGCTTACGCCCACCCTGCAACTCGCTATAGATTTAATTCGCTGCCGCTCAGTTACACCCGAAGATGACGGCTGTCAGGAAATGATGATTAAACGTTTAGAAGCCATAGGCTTTAAAACAGAGCGTTTACGTTTTGGTGAGGTTGATAATTTTTGGGCTGTTCGTAATGGATCGCAAGGTACTGATGGCCCAATTCTCGCCTTCGCAGGTCATACCGATGTAGTGCCCTCTGGCCCAGAAGCCAACTGGAACAACCCGCCCTTTGAACCAAAAATTATTGATCGCATGTTGCATGGCCGTGGCGCTGCAGATATGAAAGGTTCGCTCGCCTCTATGGTGATTGCCTGTGAAAACTTTGTGGCAAAACATCCTAACCATAAAGGCCGCATTGCGTTTTTAATTACCAGCGATGAGGAAGGCCCTTCTATTAATGGGACGGTAAAAGTGGTGGAGTGGCTGGAAGCGCGCAACACCAAAATGACCTGGTGCATTGTGGGCGAGCCATCCAGTACCTCTCAGGTGGGCGATGTCATTAAAAATGGGCGCCGTGGGTCACTCGGTGCCATTTTAAAAGTGAAAGGTATTCAAGGCCATGTGGCCTATCCACACTTGGCAGATAACCCTATTCACACATTCGCGCCCGCACTCGCCGAGCTGACCGCAGAACATTGGGATAACGGCAATGAATTTTTCCCTGCCACCAGTTTTCAAGTTTCCAATATTAATGGCGGCACAGGCGCAACCAATGTGATTCCCGGTGAAGTGGAAGTGATTTTTAATTTCCGTTTTTCAACAGAGTTGACTGAGGCGATTTTGCGCGAACGCACCGAAGCAATTTTAAATAAGCACAAACTAAAATATGAATTGCAATGGATTTTAAGTGGCCAACCATTCTTAACACCGCGCGGTGATTTGGTGAATGCGGTGGTAGCGGCGATTAAATCAGAAGTAGGTTTAGATGCAGAGCTATCTACAACGGGCGGCACATCTGATGGGCGATTCATTGCACCTACGGGCGCGCAAGTGGTTGAAGTCGGCCCAATCAATGCGACTATCCACAAAGTAAATGAATGTATTAGTGCAGATGATTTGAATAAGTTGACGGGAATTTACGAGAAAACACTCGCAGCACTTTTAGTATAAAGAGATAGCCCCAGACAAACTGGGGCCATTTTTTAGAAAGACAGAAAATCATAGCCCTGCACATTCAGCAAATTCTGCAAATAGGCTTTTATGGGATCGCTAAATTTGTTGCGACTGATATCTATGGTCGCCGTTTTATCGAGAATCGATTCTAAACCACTAATGCTTACCATGTTATTATCTGGAACATAAAGCCACTCAAGCTCTTTATTCGCAAGCACATCTAAGCTCAGCAAATTATTATAACTTGCCCAGAGCACCTTCAACTCAGTGAGTTTACTCAAATCCAAAACAGTCAAAAAATTATCCGTTAAAATAAGATCGGTTAATTTGGTATTTTTTGTTAAATCCAAACTCAGGAGCTTATTTTTGTAGGCCTGCAAAATTTCTAATTGCGTTTGTGCAGATACATTTAATCCGATTAAATTATTTTCCATAATCAGCAATTCAACAAGCTGTGTATTTTTACTCAAGTCAATATCAACCAGCTGCATAGCCGCGACATTTAGAAATTGTAAATTGACAAGATGTTTAACTGTTACAGCAAGAATGCTATTCCAACCCATATTTAAACGCTGAAGTGCAATATTCTTGGTGGTATCGAGTGCTGCTAAGCTGTTACGCGACGCGTTTAAATCCAAGAGCTGCGTTAGTGCAGTTACATTCAATTGCGTAAGCTTATTTTCACTGACATCTAATTTCGTTAAACCAATGTTTTTACTCACATCTACCTGTGTCAACTGATTGCGTGAAAGAGATAACTCAGTTAACGCACTAAGCGCCCCAACATCAACTTGAGTGAGCAAATTCTCACCGGCATTAAGCTTGGTTAAGAGCGCATTTTTGGAGACATCGATTGCCTGCAAATAATTTTTACTGACATTCAATTCCGTCAGTTTAGGTAAAATTGAAAAATCGACTGTGCCCAATAGGCGATTCCCAGACAGCGAAAGCGATTGCAAGTTTGAAAGCTTACTGAGTTCCGCGATTGAGTTAACTGACTGGAATGTGTTTTCGCAGGTCAACTTAACAATACTGCCTGCCGCTACCGATTGTTGTGCGTCAGCTTCGTAGTTATCTAAGCAGCGAATCAAACCAACGTCGGTAATTTTTAATTGATCGGCCAAAGATCCAATTTTGGTAAAGGCCACGCTGAGGTTGCAATTAGACGTTACTGGTGTAGTGGTAATAGTATCTGCAGCCACTACGGCGCCACATCCATTCGCTGACGCTAACTTAAAGCCACTATCTGCCACAAAAGAAAATATCTGGGTTTGGCCAGAAACAACGTTCACATTGGCGGAGGGTTTGAGCGCGCCACCTGGACCCACCGTTAAACTAATGGAGAAAGTGGATGCGGTACTACTAGAGGAGCCAACCGACGAGCTGGTCGAAGAGACTGTACTAGACAACGAAGACGATGACGACTTAGATGACACGACTGACGAGCTCGATACACTAGAAATACTGGAGCTTGATGATGAAACGCTAGAGGCAGAGCTCGCAGACGATGCAGTCGGAGTAGTGTCATTCACCCCACCACCACAACCCGACAATAACGCACCACCTAATAGGCAACCGAAAAAGCTCGCACAGATTTTCACATTGAACAACATCTTTTTAGGCTCCTAATGAACCGCTAGCCTTAACGCTAGACGATTAAACCGATTTTACCACTGGCTTCTCCAAAGAAGGACTTCACTCAACCTCGATAAATGTGAAAATTTGTACTCAAACTAATGCTAACTTATCGCCTTAACCTTGGTTGCCGCGTACACGGCCACTAAGCTCACAGCACAGGCGATATAACCCACCCAATCGTAATTCAAAATTTCACCATTGGGAGCCTTTACCATAATGGCGCCCGCGACCAGCGCGGCCAAACCTGAACCAAAATTCTGTACCGCAGAACTAAATGCCATTACACGGCCACGAAAACGCGGTTCGCATGAAGCTGTAATTAAGGCAGATGCAGGAATAAAACGGCCACTCACAAAAATAAAAAATAAAGTAGCAAAAACCAGTTGGAGCGCAAAAGATACTTGTAAAGTTTGCGTCACTAAAATAATAGGCACAAAACTCAGAAGAGTAATCAACGCAAACACTTTAGCGTGCTTATGTTTGTCGGTCATACGACCAATCCAAGGGCGAGTAATCAAGGTTGCCGCACCACCAACTAAATAAATATAAGGAAGCTCATGATCTGTCATAGCCGTATTGGCCACCAAGGTAGGCGCGATATAGGGGATCACCATAAAGCCGCCAAACATCAACAAACACGATGTTGCAAAAGCCCACCAGTGATTAGTAACTTTGAATAACTCTACATAACTTTGGAAAAAATTAACGCGTGGTTGGTTTAAATGACCGCGCACACTGGGTATCACTTTATAAGCCACTATCAATACCGCAATACCCGCGTAAGCTAAAAAACTGAATGGGGTTTGCCAAGAATAATGGTTGGAAATAAATAGGCCGAGCGGTACACCCGCAACAGCCGCCAATGAGAATGCCAACATCACCACGCCCATAGCCTTGCCGCGTTTTTGCGGCGGAAATATATCGCCCACAATCGCCAACACAATAGAACTTAATACGCCGCCAAAAAAACCGGCAATAATTCGCGCAAGTAATAACAACTCAAAGGTGTTCGCATAAGCACAAGCAAGCGTCGCAACCAATAAACCCACAAAGGCCACGAGTAATGCATTGCGACGATCAAATCTATCACCGAGGGATGAAGCAAGCAGTGAGGATACGCCTGCTGCAATGGAATATGACGATACCAAAACACCAAACTGTGCAGGCTGAATATTAAATACCGTCATTAATAAAGAGGACAGCGGCATCATAATCATAAAATCTACAATCATAATGAACTGTAAAGCCATAAGCGTGAATAGCATAATGCGCTCACGCGCAGGAGAGAGATCACGGGACATAGGGGACTCAAAAGCGAGGGTAGGAATTTACCAGCAGTTTATCGAAGGCCGCCCCACAATGGCTAATGACCTATGTAATCAATCTGGTTTGAGGCAATTAGTTTTTGCATAGTGAATTGGCAGCAACGCAATAGAAAAAGGCGAATCACTTTTCAGCGGCTCGCCTTTTTGTTCGACCAAAACTTATATAATTAACTTTGCCCTCCCGATAATTTTTTAGCGGGGACTATTTTTTATGGCTTTAGAAATCCGTTTACGTCCAGCCAATGCATATAGGCATCGAACCATTTATTGCTGGTACGATC
>DAOORH010000187.1:0-6719 GCA_035389145.1 Cellvibrio sp. | reverse complement strand
CTGGATTAATTAATTCTCACTCCTAAGTCAGAACTTGGGAGTGAGAGTATTTTTTGGAGTTAAAGCTGTCCGTCCATCGCCAACTTCACATAGTGGGTATCAAAGCGTAGTTTGATGCTTTTGCTATTTCCTTGTATGGACCCATCAGGTAACTGCACGCCTATATCATCCGCATTTTCTACCCCTATCTCTTTTGCAAAATTGCGAACTAATTCCATGGTTTGCTTAAGCTTTGCATTGTTAGAAAATTCATAAGATTTTTGGGGCGTGTAAAACATATGGGTGTCGCGCAATTGCGAATCATAGTCTGCAAGGCTAGTTCCTGCATTGCTCGCCATAAAAGTACGTGCTGCTTTGCCCTCTGCATCATTTTTAGACATGATTTGCAGTGTTTCAAACCACGCTCCAACCAAAGCTCTACCCAAGTCAGGGTTGGCTTTAAGTACGGATGTGTTGACTGCAAGCATATCAATAATTTCACCGGGTATTTCTCTAGAGGTAAACGTCTTATGAATGTTAGCCGCTTGCCCCAAAATAAAACTGAGTTGTGGATTCCATAGAGTCGCAGCGGTAATACTGGGCTTTTTCATTAGCGGAACCACATCTGCATCCGAGACATTCTGTATTTTAATATCCCGTGCGCTGAGGCCATTTTGCTCTAGGGCTCGCAAGAGTAAGTAATGCGATACCGAAAACTCCACTAAATTAACGGTACGGCCTTTAATTTCCCGAATGTCGGTAGCGTTTTTCAATACAACAGCATCGTTTCCATTGGAGTAATCGCCCAATATTAATGCAGTGGTATCAAGGCCAGCAGCTGCTGGCATGGTCATGGCGTCCATATTGGTCATTACGCAACCATCGTAGGTGCCATCAGTGAATTTATTAATGGAAGTGACGTAATCATTCACTTGCACAATTTTTATTTGCAGCCCGTATTTCTTGGCCCATTTATCAACAATGCCCTTGTCACCGGCAAACCCCCATGGCATCCAGCCTGCATAAATGGACCATGCAATTGTGAATGATGTTTTTTTCTCGCTGGCGCTTGCGGTGTTAGCAATACAAACGCTAGCCAATAGCACCAGGATCAATTTAAGAAATCCTTGAAAACCCCTGAGATGTATTTTTTGCTTAATGCTTTTCGTGATGGAGGTCTTTCTCGTATTGTTTATTTTCATAGGTAACTCATTCGCTGTTAAATTGTGGGCTTACTCTCCTTTAGTGCTGAAAAATCTATTCTTCAAGCACGACTAAAGTTTGCCCCGCCTGTACGCGCATCCCTTCGGTTTTTAATATTTGCGTTACTGTGCCAGCGCAAGGTGCGGTGATATTGATTTCCATTTTCATGGATTCAAGTACCAGTAGCACATCGCCGGCTTTAACGACTTGCCCTACTTTTACCGATGATTGCCACACGCTGCCAGACACTGAGCTGTCAACGCGAATAGCATCTTCGGGAATTTCTATTTCATCGGTTTCCTCTGCGGCTTCTTTTTGTTCGTAATTAAACTGGCCGTTGGCATGCCACTGTGCAAGCTCTTCATCGAAAGCCTGTTCGCGTTGTGCGGTGAATTGCGTAATGGATGCGCTGTTATCGTCAATAAACTTTTCATATTCATGCAAACTAAATTGGCTTTCTTCAATTTTTAGTGTGTAGCGACCTTGAGGGAAATCGCGACGAATTTGTTTGAGTTCATCGCTGCTAACTTCGTAAAAACGAATTTGATCAAAGAAATTTAATAGCCAAGGCTGTTTAAATTCTGCGGTTTTGCGGTAGCGATTCCACATTTGTAAGGTGCGCCCCACAAATTGATAACCGCCGGGGCCTTCCATGCCGTAAATGCACATATAAGAGCCGCCGATACCTACAGAGTTTTCTGCAGTCCAGGTGCGGGCGGGGTTGTATTTGGTGGTCACTAAGCGGTGACGCGGATCAATCGGCGTCGCAACTGGCGCGCCCAAATACACATCACCTAAACCCATCACCAAATAAGACGCATTGAAGACAATATCTTTAACCGCTTGAATAGAATCCAAACCATTAATGCGGCGAATAAACTCTAAATTGCTGGGGCACCAGGGTGCATTATCGCGTACTGATTGAATATATTTTTGAATGGCGAGTTGGCAGGCTTCGTCATCCCAACTTAGAGGGATGTGTACAATGCGTGAGGGCACACTCAATTCAGATAACTGTGTGATAAGTTCTGTTTCACCATGTTGTAAATGCGCCAGTAATTCACTCAGTGAAATTTCCTGACTGTTGTAATGCACTTGCAGTGAGCGAATGCCGGGCGTCAATTCACGTAAGCCAGCAATAGGATTTTTTTGCAACCACTGCATAAGTGCGTGAGCACGAAAACGCAATTTAATATCCAGTTCCAGTGCGCCGTATTCAACCAATAAAAAGTGATCGCCCGCTGCGCGGTAAACAATATCTTCCCCGTAAATAGCCTTCGATAGCTGTGCGACTATAGGGGTATAAGGCGTTACTGGCGTCCAGTTTACTGAGGTTGCGTCTAAGGTTTTTAGGTTGGTGTTTTGGTTTTTTTCAATCGCAACTGCATCCTCAATACTCACCGCCACAAAACGAATTTTATCGCCAGCGCGCAGTTGACCGAGCTTCCAGAGGTCTGCGCTGATAACTGTCGCAGGGCAGACAAAACCGCCGAGTGATGGGCCGTCGGGGCCGAGAATAACAGGCATGTCGCCCGTGAAATCTACAGTGCCGAATGCATAGGCGTTGTCGTGAATATTAGATGGATGCATTCCTGCTTCGCCACCAGATGTGCGCGCCCAAGTGGGTTTGGGCCCAATTAAACGAATGCCGGTGCGGCTGGAGTTGTAATGTACTTCCCAATCAGACTTGAAAAAAACTTCTATATCTTCAGTGGTGAAAAAATCAGGTGAACCATGAGGGCCGTAAATAACACGCAATTGCCAGGTGTTATTAATACTGGGTTTTAAAGTTTCTGCGATATAATTTTTTGCAATTACTGGGTTAGCTTTTTCGGCGTCTAACGCTAGCACATCACCCGCGCGTAAAGCGCGACCATTGTGGCCACCGAATTGGCCGAGTGTAAAGGTAGATTTCGCACCTAAATAATCTGGGCATTGAATACCGCCCGCTACACACAAATAAGAGCGCGCCCCGCGATCAGTAATGCGCCCCAGTTGTAATTGTTGGCCAGATTTAATTGCAATAATTTCATTGATGGCAACGGCTTCACCATCTAATTTGGCATCGATGGCTGCGCCGGTTAAAACGATTTTAGTATCGCAACCGAATTTTAAAATGGGGCCTTGTAAGGTAATTTCTAAACCAGCAGCGCGTTCGTCATTGTTTAATAAACGGTTGCCCAAGCGAAATGAGTAATTATCAAATGGGCCTGAGGGCGGTACGCCTATGTGCCAGTAGCCGGTGCGCGCTGGGTAATCTTGAATGGTGGTTTGCGTTCCGCCTTGCAACACATCAATACGCGCAGGTTTAAAGCTAAATTGATTTAAGTAGCGTGTAGTCATCTGCCCACTTAAAAGTGTTTCATCTTTTAAGAGTGTTCGTAGATAACTTAAATTTGTTTCAATACCGTAGAGTTGGGTTGCGTCTAAGGCGCTGGATAATTTTTGCAATGCATTGTCACGGTTCTCGCTGTGGACAATAATTTTGGCGAGCATAGGGTCAAAATAAGCGGGTACTTCTATGCCGCTTTCAATCCAGGAGTCTATGCGTAAATGTTCGCTAGCCGTGGGAAATTCAACTTTGCTTAATAAGCCAGCACAGGGCTGAAAGTCGCGCGCTGGGTCTTCCGCGTAAACGCGTACTTGAATGGCGTGACCTTTGGCGGTTAAGGGCGCGCGTAGGCTTTTCAAATCACCTAGTTCATCTGCAGCTTGGCGCAACATCCATTCAACTAAATCTACGCCGTAAACTTCTTCTGTTACGCCGTGTTCAACTTGTAAGCGTGTGTTGACTTCAAGGAAATAAAATTTATCGTCTTTGGAATCGTAAATAAATTCTACCGTGCCTGCATTTCGATAATTCACCGACGCTAATAATTTTTCTGCCGTGAGTTGCATTGCGTGGCGTTGCGCTTCGGGTAAGTTGGGAGCAGGGCATTCCTCCACCACTTTTTGGTTGCGGCGCTGGCTTGAACAATCGCGTTCGCCAATGGCAACGGCTGTGCCTTTACCATTACCAAATACTTGTACTTCAATATGGCGTGCGGCAGCGATAAATTTTTCTAAAAATACGCCGTCATCCGCAAAGTTGTTTTTGCCTAAGCGTTTTACGCTTTCAAAGGCACCAACCAATTCTGCTTCGTTGTTGCATAACTGCATGCCAATACCGCCACCACCGGCGGTGCTTTTTAGCATAACTGGGTAGCCAATACTTGCGGCGGCTCGCACTGCCTCATCAAGATCTTTTAGCAGATCTGTGCCTGGGCAGAGTGGAACATGGGCAGCTTGTGCTAGCTCGCGCGCTTTATGTTTTAAACCAAAAGTAATCATTTGCTCAGCGGTGGGGCCGATAAATACCAAACCTGCTGCTTCGCATTCTGCGACGAAACCTGAGTTTTCACTTAAAAATCCATAACCGGGGTGAATAGCTTGCGCACCGGTTTGCTGTGCGATAGCAATAATTTTTTTGCGATCTAGATAGGTTTGCGCAGCAGCTCCTTCGCCAAGACAATAGGATTCGTCAGCAAGTCGTACGTGCAAACTGTCCGCATCGGATTCGGCGTAGACCGCGACGGATTTTACATTCAGTTTTTTAAGTGTGCGGATGATGCGGGTTGCTATGGCACCGCGATTGGCAATTAGTACTTTGGTAAACATGTGTTGCTCCGGCAGGCCGTCCTGCAGGTGTTTGTACGACAGTGGTCGTCCACTGAAGAATAATTATTAAGTTAATTCCAAACTAAAACTTCAATCGGTGTTGGGTTGTAACCATTGCAGGGATTATTTAATTGTGGGCAATTGGAAATTAGCATCACAATATCCATCTTGGCTTTGAGTTCTACGTACTTACCCGGTGCAGAAATGCCATCTTCAAAGGTTAATCCGCCTTCGCTAGTCACTGGCACGTTCATAAAAAAATTAATGTTGTGGGTAATGTCGCGTTTGCTAATGCCAAATTCTGGGTGTTCGCCAACGGCGAGCATCCAACTGTCGCGACAGGCGTGCATGCAGCGTTTTTCTAAACTATAGCGAACCGTGTTGCTTTCAGTTGCGCAAGCGCCACCAAGAGTGTCGTGACGGCCACAGGTGTCGGCAACTATTTCTAATAACTCGCGGTTGGCATTGGACATTAATTTGGTGCCTGCGCTTAAATACAAATTGCCTTGGCTGCGAATGGTATCCATAGCGCTGTAGCGTTCGCTAGGGTCTTTAGAGTTATAAAATAAAACATCCGCGGCTTGGTTGCCTTCTAAATCGACAATGCGAAAAGTTTGGCCTTGCTTTATTTCGCCTAAAAAATAATCACCCGCTGCAACGTAATGGCGAGCCGTTGTGTTTTCCGGATTTAATGTACTTTCAATTAGAGACATGTGGTTCACCATCATTTCGCAACAAGGTAATAGAGTGCATTATTTTGAAATCCGCGTTGGTTCTCAGGGCGGAAATTTTTGCAGTAGTCATCTTCGCTGATGGGATCTGCTTCACCTAGTTCAATTTGTACGGGCTTGAAAGGATAAGCTTCTACTTTAGTTAATGGATGAGGGCAGGTGTGCAATAGCACCAAGGTATCCATTTCAAAACGCAAAGTAACAGAGTTGCCTGCAGCTTGATTTTTGGTGTCGAGCTTTATATTGCCATTGTCATCAGCAATAACTTTGCTAAACCAATTAATGTTGGAGGCCATATCCGCACGGCCTAAACCGTATTTAGCTAATTCTACTAAAAATGCATCGCTACCATTTTGCAGCCAGCTGTTGCGATCTTTTTGGTAATCGCGTTTGCCAAATTGAGTTTCGGTTTGTTCTGCGTTGCTGTTGCCACAAATAGTATCGTGCCAGTTGCCTTCGCCATTGGCGGAATAATCTTCAATGATGGAGGCGAAAATTCTGCCCATGTCGGAATATAAACAATTACCACGTTGCAGTTTAAAAGTATGTTGGCATTTTAATGTGTCAGGTGCGTTGTAGCGCTCTAATAAATTGCGCGGGTTATAAAACAGCATGCCGACATTAGCACCGCCTTCAAGATCGGTGATTTTCATATAGGTGCCGCGACGCACCTCTAGTGACCAATGGCCATTACCGGGAATGGTTGTGGTGTAAAAAGTTTTACTCATAGTGCTATCTCTGCTGCTCGTATTTCTTCCGGTACTTCAGTCTTCTTACGCGTAACCGGTAAATCGTAAGTGATGTTTGCGCCATAGGCTTCGGGGGAATGTGGGTCGCGGCGTAATTTATCGAACACCCATAATCGCGTGCCTAAATAAAAGCCTTCACTTAAATCGTGGGTCACCATAAACACAGTGAGATTATGTTCGCGCCAGAGTTTTAAAATTAATTGATGCATGTCGGCGCGAATGCCCGGGTCGAGTGCGCCGAAAGGTTCATCGAGTAACAAAATTCTAGGCTGACGAATTAGCGCCTGTGCAATCGCTAAGCGCTGTTTCATGCCGCCCGATAATTCGTGGGGATACTTCGCCAATGCTGGCGTTAAGCCCACTGAATCGAGCAGGGCTTTTGCTTCTTCGATAACTTTTT
>DAOORH010000186.1:0-6739 GCA_035389145.1 Cellvibrio sp. | reverse complement strand
CGCGCTCAGGCCGCCGCTGATGCGGCCCGAGACGATCAGCTCGCCACCGCGCACTCCTGCTGCTGCCTTTTTGATACCTACATCCAGCATACTCATTTGCATTTGGCTCATTAGCACAAGCGCCCTAACCCGCATACGCTCTTCTGCGGTCGCGCTGCCTTTCGAAAGCAAGTCGACGCCCAAAGCGCGTACTTTCCCAAGAGTTTCAGTCAACTCTGGCAAGCGCATCAAACTCGCCTCAATTAAAAAGTACCCATCCGCTCCGGGATCAAGCGATAGCTGATAGAAGTCCAAAATTGACTGCAAGAAATGTAGCTGCTCACGAATGAGTGCCGAATGTAGATTAAAGCTTTCACTTGGGCTAACGGCCTTTTGCGCCACTTTACGGTGGACCTCATGCCATTCACCCACCAAGCGCACAAAAGCTCCGCTATGCACTTGGTTTGGGTGTTTATCAAAATAGACTTCATAAGCAAATATCGCAGCTTCAAGTTCTTCTGCCTTGCTGCGCCGCTCGTTATTGGGCACAGAATCAGCGTTTAAATAGTACGCGGAAAGCCCCCTATGCTGCTGCGTGCGCTGGATGATATTTAGCACAAGGTGCGCCTGTGGCAGGCCTTGGAGCTCATTTGTGGCAAATGCTAAGGATTTGTTTACCTCGGCCCAGTAAAGCGCTGTCGGAATTGCTATAAGAGCGAGACAAAGAAGCCCTAAGCATGCAAACTTTTTCCATAGAGCAATGCGCCTTAAGCGAGTCACGAGCTTCATAAAATGCCTAGTACTTTTGATGTGAATAACACTGAGATAAGAAAAACAGCTAAACCGAATGCGTATAAAGCGCGTATATCATGTTAAAAGCTTAGCGCAGATTTTGTTGAAGACCGCTTTTTGCGGGCTAAAATTATCTCCGTTACCATTAAATAGCATTTCAATTCAGTTACATTACTTTTCAATTTATGCTTTGCCGGCTTTCGGTTAAAGTAACCCCTTTTTCATTACAAGCTACACATCCAAGGCGCAAATCTACCCCAATTGCACCCCTCCAGAACTGCCATCAAGCCACAAGCGCTAGGAGGCAAGCGAGAACCTTAAACATGAAGAATAACTACCGTTCAGTAACAGAAAATATAGACCCGCTCTTCCACCAAGCAAAACCCGCGACTACCGGCGTATTGTTGGCCAATTTAGGGACGCCGGATGCGCCAACGGCTCCTGCATTACGCCGTTATCTTGCAGAGTTTTTAGCCGATACCCGAGTCATTGAAATCCCCAAATTTATTTGGATGCTGATTTTGCATGGGATTATTTTGCGCGTGCGCCCCAGAAAATCTGCCGCAAAATATGCCACCGTTTGGACCGATGAAGGCTCTCCGCTACTCGCCATTAGCAAGCGTCAAGCTGCTGCTGTGCAGACGCAACTAGGCAACAGTGCAAATGTGAAGCTGGGCATGCGCTACGGCAACCCTTCGATACAAAAAGCACTGCGCGAATTTCAAAATGAAGGTGTGCGCAAGATTATTGTACTGCCGATGTACCCACAATATGCCGCAGCAACTACCGGCTCGAGTTTCGATGCGGTTGCACGTGAATTACAAAAGTGGCGCTTTGTACCAGAATTACATTTCATTAATAGCTATTGCGATAACCCGCGGTTTATTGATGCACTAGTCGCGAGTATTCAAGAAGACTTTAATCAGCATGGCAAACCGGAAAAGCTACTGTTGTCTTATCATGGAATGCCTAAACGTAATCTAGAGCTGGGCGACCCCTATTATTGTCTCTGTCAAAAAACGACGCGCTTGGTGGTAGAAAAATTAGGTCTCAGTAAAGATGAATATCTCACCACCTTCCAGTCTCGCTTCGGCTACGCAGAGTGGCTGCAACCTTACACGGATAAAACCTTAGAAGAATTGGCAAAAAGCGGCACCCAAAATGTTGCTATTGTTTCACCGGCCTTTAGTGCAGACTGCTTAGAAACACTTGAAGAATTAGCTGTAGAAAACTGCGAGATTTTTATGCATGCCGGCGGTAAAGAATATCGTTACATCCCTGCGCTAAATGATCGCGAGGATCATATTGGCGCACTAACTGACCTGATTAAAAAACAACTTTGATCGATTTATTCAAAAAACAAAACGGCGCACACAGTTGCGCCATTTTTTTGGTGTTTATTCATCTCGAGTCAATACTTCTAGCAACTCAATCTCAAACACCAAATTGGAATTGGGTTTAATAATCGGCCCAACTTGGCGCTCGCCGTAAGCTAAATGCGCGTGTACAAAGAGCTTGCGTTTACCACCCACCTTCATACCCAGAATGCCTTGATCCCAACCTTTAATCACACGCCCGGTACCAATTACGCATTCAAAAGGGCGGTTTTTATCGTAGGAGGAATCAAACGGAGTGCCATCCTCCAAGCAACCGCGGTAATGGGCTGTAATTAGCGCGCCTTTTACCGCCGCCTTACCTTCGCCAAACACAATATCTTCAATAACTAAATCACTCTCCATCTTCTTTCCTCAAAAACTAAATTCACCCTAGGAGTTTAGCGGAGAATGTTTTTGTGTGCGCTTAAGCACGTCTCGCCACAAACCCTAATTTATCAAAAGCTTGTTCATTCGCAATTCAGCTACGCGAGCCTAATCTGCAGGCAAGACCTTCAAATAAAGGAGCTTGTCATGACAAACACTACCCATTATTCCACTGAATTAGCGTGTGCACTTCACGGTTATCGCGCACTTATGGTGCCTGCTCTCGACCAAGAACATTATCAAGAATGGCAGAGCCTGTGGGCACACAGCATTCCCCGCACCAGCAAAATTCGTTTAGTAGATTCGCAAACTGCCGATTGGGTTAAATGGCGCAATAGCATTATTGCATCTCTTATTAGTATTGATGAGCCCGTAGTATTGATTGCTGAAGGTTTTGGTGCGCTTGCCGCTGCAAGTGTGGCCGCAGAATATCCCGGCAAAATTATTGCGGTATTTTTAGTAGACCCAGCCGACCCGGATCAATTTGACCTTAGAAAAAAATTACCCCAAAAAGCACTGAGCATGTCCACCAAGTTGGTGATTCGCAAACCAAACAGCGAAGTAGGCCTAACAAAAAGTGCTGCGCTGGCTAAACACTTGGGCGCAGACTTTTTATCACTGGAAGAAGCCAGCACCAGCTATTGCTCACCTATAGATTATTGGCCAGAGGGAATTCAAGCACTAAAGCTTGCCGTCAACAAAGTTGAACGCAAAGCAGAAGAAATGACCCAAGCGCGTACAAAAAAAATTCTGGCTTATTTACGTGCGATGAAACAAACACATGCAACAAAACAGCTGGGCTACCAACCCAGCTGACCACCTCTGAAAAACTAGGCCTTTTTATTGAGCACCGCCAAAATCAATACCCAAAAGCAGAGCACTATATTGAACAATGGAATTTGTAAATCCTGCGGCATGCTATAAACAATTGATACTGCGGGAATCCACACCAACCAGTTAGAAAAAATCACTGTGGGGATTTTCACGAGAAAAAAGGATTTTGTAAGCGCTGCTCCGCAAGCACGAAAATCAAACCCATGTTCTACCCATAGATACGCAATTGTAATCGTCGGTGCTGCCCAGAGCGCACTGTAAAGAAATTGATCAACGGCCACTTTGGTTACAATAGTTTGGATATTATTTTCATAGCCAAACCAACCGCCTTGCAGTTGATAGAAAAAATCTACCTCTATACCTTTTAAGCCCCAAAAAATCACGTAGAACAGCAAGAGTGCAAGCGCACTGCGAGATGCATTCAGTCGCTTCGTTGCCCACAAATAAATAAAGGGGATAAATCCACCAAAAAATGCTGTAGCAAAAAAAGCATAGATAAACCCGTAGTCATGTTTTAAAACACCAAACCACGCATACACAGGCTGCGATGCTGGAACAAAAAAATAAATTAGCACTATCGCCAAGGCAAAACATTGCAACACCAAACCCGGCAATAAGTTTTGTTTGAGGGCTGCCAGAATAGATTGTTTAATCGTCATAATTAATGGCCAAATAGAGTAAAGAGCATTTGCGCCGACAAACTTATCAGCAAGACTGCAAAACATTTTTTTAATAAGGGAATTGGCAATGTGTGCGCAAGTTTTGCACCCAAAGGCGCAGTTAGGAAACTCCCCGACGCCATCGCAATTACTGCCGGCCAATAAATAAAGCCCAAGGTATGCGCCGGTAAATTTTCAGCCTGTAAGCCATTAATCCAATAACCTATAGCGCCAGAAAATGCGATAGGCAAACCCACCGCAGCTGATGTACCAATCGCCACAGGCAAGGTCACATTACACCATGTCAAAAAAGGCACAGTCAGTGTTCCGCCACCAATTGCAACCAGCGCTGAAATTCCGCCAATACCTGAACCCACACCGGTTAAGGCAAACATACTCGGAATTGTTCGCGAGGGTTTTGGCTTGCGATCTAACACCATTTGCAAAGCAACAAACGCCATAAAGCAGGAGAAGAAAATCGCCAGCGGTTCTGCGGATAAATAGCTCGCGAGAAATGTGCCTGCGAAGGTGCCCAGCAAAATACCCGGTGCAATTTTTACGACCATCGGCCACAAAACTGCATCACGTAAATGATGCGCACGTAAACTCGCCAGCGCTGTTGGAACAATTGCCGCCATTGAAGTGGCCAAAGCGATATGTACCAAATGCTCAGCAGGAAATGCCATTTTCACAAAAATAAAAGTGAGCATCGGCACCATAGTACCGCCACCGCCAATACCAAATAGACCGGCAAAAAGACCAGTGAAGGCGCCTAGTATTAGAAATGAAATTAGAAGATAAATATCCATTGTACCTCTCACAAAAACCCCCTCCCAACCTCCCCCTTGAAAAGCGGGGAGGGGCTGACTCCCTACTTGCGATGCCCATACCGTTTGCAGCAAAACTTGTGCGAAGCTCAATCAGCTCCTCCCCTTTGTGAACGGGGAGGTTGGGAGGGGGTCTAGTCGTTCAAAAAAAATCCCCTGAACTTTCGCGCAGGGGATTTTTCAAACCAATAACAATTTAATTGTTAGGCTTTCTTACCACGCTTACGCTCGTTTTCTGTCAGCAATTTCTTGCGCACACGAATGCTAAGCGGAGTTACTTCTACCAATTCGTCGTCTTCAATAAATTCCAACGCTTGTTCAAGCGTGTGGCGAATCGGTGGAGACAAGGTCAACGCATCATCAGTACCAGATGCACGTACGTTGGTAAGTTGTTTTGCTTTAGTTGGGTTAACAACCAAATCGTTGCTGCGTGAGTGAATACCAACAACTTGGCCTTCGTATACTTCTGCGCCAGCGCCGTAGAACAAACGACCACGTTCTTGCAATGGGTGCAGACCGTAAGCGAGAGTTTTACCTTTCACCATAGAGATCAACACGCCGTTTTGACGCTTGGCCACTTCGCCTTCTTTAACTGGGCCGTAGTGATCAAAAATACTGGTCATGATGCCTGAACCAGACGTCATGGTAAGGAACTGACCACGGAAACCAATCAAACCGCGCGATGGACACAAGAATTCCAACTTGATGCGGCCTTTGCCATCCGGCTCCATATTGTGCAACTCGCCTTTACGCAGGCCGAGTTCTTCCATCACTTTACCTTGATGAACTTCTTCAACATCGATTACCACTTGCTCGAAGGGCTCGTGTTTTTCGCCATTCACTTCTTTAACAATTACTTCAGGACGCGATACGCCCATCTCGTAACCTTCACGACGCATATTTTCGATCAATACCGACAAATGCAATTCGCCGCGACCCGACACGATAAATTTATCTGGAGTCTCACCTTCTTTAACACGCAATGCCACGTTGGCGATCAACTCTTGATCCAAACGGTCTTTGATATTACGGGTAGTTACGTATTTGCCTTCTTTACCTGCAAACGGAGAATCGTTTACTTGGAAAGTCATGCTTACGGTTGGCTCATCAACGCTCAATGGCTTCATTGGTTCGATGCAATCCGGCGCACACAAAGTGTCGGAAATACCAAGACCTTGAACACCAGTAATACACACGATATCGCCAGCCGTTGCCAAATCAGTTTCAACACGCTCAAGGCCGTGGAAACCCATTACTTGCAGGATTTTCGCTTTGCGTTGCTCGCCTTCGTGCGGAACAACAACGATTTGTTGGTTGGGCGACAAGGTACCGCGAGTAATACGGCCAATCCCGATAACACCTACGTAGCTGTTATAGTCCAGTGCAGAAATTTGCATTTGCAGTGGGCCATCAGCATTTACCGCTGGCGCTTTTACTTTATCTACGATCATTTGGAACAGCGGAGTCATGTCATCAGCCATAGCGTCTGGAGACAAACCGGCAACGCCGTTCAAAGCAGATGCATAAATGATGGGGAAATCCAACTGCTCGTCAGTTGCACCCAAACGGTCAAACAATTCAAACACTTGATCAACAACCCAATCAGGGCGCGCGCCCGGACGGTCAATTTTGTTGATAACAACAATTGGGTTCAAACCTTGTTCAAACGCTTTTTGCGTTACGAAACGAGTTTGTGGCATTGGGCCGCCAACGGCGTCAACCAACAACAATACTGAGTCAACCATCGACAGAACGCGCTCTACTTCACCGCCGAAATCGGCGTGTCCAGGAGTGTCCACGATGTTGATGCGGTAGTCGTTCCAAGTAATCGCGGTGTTTTTCGCGAGAATGGTAATACCGCGCTCACGCTCTTGATCGTTGGAATCCA
>DAOORH010000185.1:0-6802 GCA_035389145.1 Cellvibrio sp. | reverse complement strand
TGTTCACCTACCAAACCTTGGGTTTTAGCGGTGCTCAAGCTACTCATCGCCTGCTGTAAATCCATCGCCATTAGCGGTAATGACACAGCCAACAATAAACCGCAAAAACTTAACTTAAAGAAAGTAAATAATTTCATAATGAACTCCGTTAGGCATTTGCCGATTAAAATAAACCGCTGGATTTACTGAATAAATCATCCAGCTGCTTATCAACTTTGATATAGATTTCATGCTCAATCTTAACATTGAGATTAATATTTATTGGCTCATTGGGCATGGCGAGCTGTACGGTGGGCGTACATGCCACCATAAGCGCGAGCATGGCTATAATCACTCCTCGTGCAATCAACATAATGGGTACCTTTTCCTGATTAATGAATTTTATCTGACGATTTAAACTGCTACTTTTTAAAACGGGTTACTTTTTCTGAACACGGGACTGCAAACGTTTTTTAACGATATCGTTAACTTTACTGCTGAGCTGAATACTGGCAAGCATCGCGGGAACATCTTCTTCGAGATTAACATTTAAATTAATAGGTCGACCATTTTCCAAGGCAGGATTTCGCCCTTCTAATTTTACTGACAAGAGCAGCTTACCTTTTTCATCGTAATTAATTTGGCTAGCCAATGCGGTGTAATGAAAATCATTCAGCGCATCCACAACCAATTTCATGCTCGGTTGATTTTTTGCCATGGCACTCGCGCGCGCCGATTTCATTTGCAGCCGCCCACCTGCTTCTGCGGCGGCAACCATACCTTGTGCAACACGAATACCCGCGCTATTAATTTCAACAGGAACAGAACCCGAAAGCAGACCCGTACCTGAAAGCTCGCCAGGAGAATATTGTTTTAACAAATTGGCCAAATTAATATCTTTTAATTCTAACTTAATATTCTGTGTAGGCCGGCTAAAATCAAATTGCTGCGCGGCAGTGCTAATACTACCGCCCATTGCCGAACCACTAAAGCTTTGCAAATCAAGCTTGCCTTGCATAAGCTTTTGCCAAGTAGACTTATACTTACCTGACGCCAGCAAGGGGCCGAAATCAAAACCTTTATTAATATGATTCACGCTAAGCTTATCGGTTGAAACTTCTAATTTATTGCCATTGGTAATGACTTTAATTTGGCTACTAAACCCTTGAAATATGAGGGTGTCATAAACGCCAGAAATATCCGAAAACTGCACATCTGTTTTACTCTTCTTGAGCTCATTTTTTTCTATATCAAAAACAAGATTTCCACTGGCATTTATTTTCCCTCGCGAGAGCGTTAGCAATGGCGGCCAGACAACTAGGGTATCTACAAAAGGATTCGCCGCTAATAGAAAAATATCCGGTACATTCCAGTCCAGCATTAACTCTGAGGCTTTACGCTGAACCTTATGCGTTACAAGCAGCGAGCTGCCCACACCTAAATCGCCATTTACTTTAAAATCCACAAGGGCGCCCTGCATGTTACCGCGCCAATACCACGTTTTTACATTGGCTTGTGGGTGCTGAAATTTTCCGCCTTTGAGTTGCGCTTCAGTATTAAATTTTAACTCTGGCCACACAATTTTGCCTTGAGCAATATTGCCGCTGATATGGAGTTGCGATGTTGAAAATTGCGCAGCTTTCGCCGATACCGATGCGATTTTCGCCAGTACATCTGCAGAAACTTGGTTGGGCACAGACAAATTCAATTCAAACTTATCAGGCTGCCAATAACCGCTTGCATGCAGATCCGCACTGAGGTTACCCAATTGTATTTCTGGTGTTGGCTTAAGCTGTTTTGCTTTTGCAGTTAAATCCAATTGCTTAATAGTGATTTTTTGAGTGGCGGTATCTACCAACAATTGGCTGGTAAGAATAGTTTGTATTGCACCCTGTGTACTGCCAGAAAACTCTACGGGTAGAGAATTTAAATTGACCGCAGAATCCATATTGGATTTGATCTGTAACTGCATTGCATCTGCAACTATACCTCTGTCTTTTAATGCATCCGGAACAACCAAGCCTTCTACAGCAACATCCGCAGCCAAGGCATAGCGGTTTAACTTTCCGGCGCTAATATCGAGATCAAGATTTACATCGCCGGAAAATTCACCAAGATTAGCAAGCACCAAAGGCTTCGGGATTTTTGCAGTTAACATCCATTTTCCTGTTAAAACTTTTAGCGCATCCGAGGCACCTGCTGTTTTGGGTAAGCTAATAATTGGTGTTAAAGCTAGTTTCCATTCTGTCTCAAGACTTATATTTGGAGAAGTAGCTTTTTGTTCAATGGATTTTTGAGCATATTGAATCCCCCATATTTTTAAAAATCCTAACCAGCGTTCATCAGGATCGACGGCATAACCTTTTAAATTTCCTGCCCAATAGGTTTCATTTTGGTTTTCTATTGCGGTGTTGAATTTCAAATTTACGCTGTCATCGATATTTAGTGTTGCATCTAGCCTTGGCAAATTTTGTTCGGCTGTATAAGTCGCATCCAACGTTAATTGATGCCAGGCATCTAAACTTTCTCTGGGGCTGGCTTTTAATCTAAAATTGACTCCCTTGGTGAACGTCCCGACTTTTATTTTCGCTACATCGGCCATACCCGAAAATGCACAGTGCGCTGCAGCGCAGGGTAAGGTTAGTGTGAACGCCTGAATCTTAATTTGTTCAGGAAAAAACTCTGGAACCGACCAGTTTTCCGGAAGAGAAATAATTGGTTTTGAATTATCGACCGGTATTTTTTTTACGTCACCCAACACCGTCTGAACCATATCGAGTCGCGCAGCACTCACAACGCCCAGCTGTGGCGAAAACCAAGATCGCCATTGCCAATCGGCAGCTAAATTGTGGAACTGCATTGAGTGTTGCGCAGTTTCACCTTTATACACAAAAGACAATTTAGAAAATTTTACGTGGTGCAGATTTAGGGTTTCGAGTTGATACTGAAAGGATTCTATCTGCAAGCTATTGAGTACACGTTTGAATTGCCATACTCCCGCTATAGCCAGAACGACCAAAAGAAAAACTACAGTAGATATTATCGACAACCATTTACGCATAAAGCACATCGTCTTCAGGATGGTTCAGTGACAATAAACCTAATAACCTGATTGCTCGATGAACAAATAACTTAATTACTTGATAGCCCAGTTACTTGATAAAGAGACTTTAGGTATTTACTAGCACTTAAGCATTGACCACAGCGGTATCGAATTGTTCGGCAAGATCAATACGCATCACATTGACTTGACGACCACCCAAACGGGTTTTGCGCACAATTTGCCAACCGCGCTTTTGATAGTAGTCGGTAAACTCTGCTGCAGAAAGCCACAATTCGTTTGCGCCAAAATCTTGCGCATACTTTTTTGCCGCTTCAATCAGCAGGTTACCCAAGCCTTGTTGGCGTTTTTCATTCGCCACATACAGGTTGCTTAACCACACATTTGCTGAGTTTGCGGGAATTAATACACTGCTGTCTGTGCGGTAGCTATAGTTCACCAAACTAACGCAACCTACTGGCGTTTTACCCTGTAAGGCGATAATGGTCTTGGGGATGGCGTTGTGCTGTACATGCAGCAACAAACGTTGCTGGCGAATAGCCAGAGTGGATTGCAGACCTTGGCGCTCACACTCTTGATGATGCCACGCCGCAACCTGAGCAAAATGCTCGGGGAGATGTTGGAGCAGTTGAACTTTTAGATCGGTTTTTTTTGTCACAGATTCTTTGTCACAGATGTTTGTCACACATGCTGTGACAAATTGTTTGACCATAAATTATTGGCCATAAAAAAATACGCTCCTAAAGCATAGCCTGAGAGGGCTGCTATAGGAGCGTATTTTTGTTGCAGACGCTTATTGGCTTTTCGCAGGTAGTAAATTACTAATATCTTCGCCGTGTGCTTGTTTATCGGCATGGTACGAAGACCTAACCAGCGGGCCGCAGGCAGCGTGTTTAAAGCCCATTTCTTCCGCTAAGCGCGTGTATTCCGCGAACTCATCGGGGTGCACGTAACGGGCTACTGGCAAATGATCCCTTGAGGGTTGCAAGTATTGGCCGATGGTGAGCATATCGATATCGTGATTGCGCATGTGCTGCATCACTTCGATAATTTCTTCTTTGGTTTCACCCAAGCCAACCATTAAACCGGATTTGGTTAATACATCCGGGCGGCGTGCTTTGTACAGCTTCAGCAATTCCAGCGACCAGTCGTAATTAGCACCGGGGCGCGCTTGGCGATACAAACGGCTGACGGTTTCCATATTGTGGTTGAACACATCGGGCGCTTCTTTTTCTAAAATATCTAAAGCAATTTCCATACGGCCACGGAAATCAGGCACCAGAACTTCAACTTGTAATTTGGGGCTCAGCTCGCGCGCCTCGCGGATGCAATCGGCAAAATGTTGTGCACCACCATCGCGTAAATCGTCGCGGTCTACGGAGGTAATCACCACGTATTTCAAATGCATTTCGGCGATAGCTTCGGCGAGTTTGCGCGGTTCGTTTTCATCGAGCGGATTGGGTTTGCCGTGACCAACATCGCAGAAGGGGCAGCGACGGGTACAGATATCGCCCATGATCATAAAGGTGGCGGTACCGCCGCTAAAACACTCGCCCAAGTTGGGGCAGTTGGCTTCTTCACACACCGATGAAAGTTTGTTTTTGCGCAGGATGCTTTTAATACGATCCACTTCAGGCGATGCCGGAATACGCACGCGAATCCAATCGGGCTTGCGCTGAATCTCTTCTCGGTCGCTGGCGATTACCTTAACCGGAATACGCTCAACCTTATCGGCATCGCGGAGCTTTTCACCCTGTTTGTAACGCTCTGTGCGCTTAACGGGTTGCAGCTCTTGGATTTGAACGGGTGGTAAATCAGACATAAGAAGCTCTTTGCGTTTGCAGGTTGGAAAAGCGCGGTAAGTGCCTTTAGCCCGTTGGCAAACGGGTATGTAGTTATGAGACACGCCATGAACACATCCATGGGGGCTTGACGTCGACATCCTGTCGACGCCAGTCTCACAACTACATACCCGATTCCCAACTACCTACTGAAAATTAACCTAGGGAGAATTAGTTGGCGCGCATTGTACAGGTTTCATAACCTAATTTCTGCGCAAATTGGGTAACAAGTTGCTGCTGTACATCTTCCATCGAAGGTGGATTGGGCAATAAATTCTGCATTTGCGTCATCGCCAAACCTTGGTAGCCGCAGGGATTGATCCGCAAAAACGGCGATAGATCCATGGCCACATTCAACGCCAAACCATGAAAACTGCAGCCGCGACGAACACGCAACCCGAGTGAAGCAATTTTATCCACACGACCTTCACTATTCACGTAAACGCCGGGCGCATCGGGCTTGGGGAAAGCGTCAATCTGGTAGTGCGCTAGGGTCGAAACGATAGTTTGCTCAATGGCCGTGACCAAATCGCGCACCCCCATTTTAAGGCGGCGCAAATCTAGCAAAGGATAAGCAACCAACTGGCCGGGGCCATGATAAGTAACTTGGCCGCCGCGATCTGACTGCACTACCGGTATATCGCCAGGCACCAAGAGATGCTCAGCCTTACCGGCTTGGCCTTGGGTAAATACGGGGGGGTGCTCTACCAGCCAAAGCTGATCGCTAGATTCTGGCGTGCGGGTATTGGTGAACTCAGTCATGGCCGCCCAGACTTGCTCGTAAGGCTGCAGACCGAGACGGTTCACTTCCAGAATACGCGGGCGCGATGCCAGCTGTGATTCTGGTGCAGAAGCCTTGGATTCTGGTGCAGACACCTTACATCACCATGCGGATTTTTTTGCTGATACGCAGATCTTCGTGAATCGCCGTTAGTTGCTCAATGCCGGTAGCAGTGATCCACACGGTCAGCGATTGAAAGCGGCCTTTGCTGGATTCATTGATGGTAATGCGGGTTTGATCGAAGCCCGGCGCATGGCGTTCCATCACTTCAATGACCAGCGTATGCATTTCATGATCTGCATCGCCCAAGACTTTGATAGGGTAGTCAGCACAGGGAAATTCGATTTTGGGGGGCTTTTGCTCTGACATGTTTAATTACCTTTTCTCTTTCGAGAGAGACTGTAAATCTCCCCCGCCCCCTCTTTTTCAAAGAAGGGAGTCAGCTCCTCCCTTTGAAAAAGGGAGGCTGGGTGGGATTTGCTCTAGACGTTAACTAAATAAACCACGGAAGAAGAGTTTGATTTTGTCCCACATACGCACAAAGAAGCTGGCTTCTTCTACTGGCTCCAGGGCAACCAAAGGCTGGGTATTAATCACTTTGCCATCCAGCTCGATAGTGAGCTTGCCCAACTCTTGGCCCGCAAGAATCGGCGCTGTAATGGTTTCATTTACATGCACATTGGCTTTTATATCGCCGCTGCGGCCGCGCGGTAAAGACATACGCACATCTTTAGTTAAACCCAATACCACTTCTGGCGCTTTACCTGACCAGACACGCGCCTTGGTAACTTCAGTATTGGCCTTGTAAAGACCAACAGTTTCAAAGTAACGGAAACCGTAAGAAAGTAATTTTTGGGTTTCAGATGCGCGAGCGCTATCGCTTTTAGTACCCAGAATCACCGCAATCAAACGGGTGCCCTCGCGCTTGGAGGATGCCACCAAGCAGTAACCTGCCTCCTCGGTATGGCCAGTTTTGAGACCATCTACCGTTGGGTCCAGGAACAGCAAACGGTTGCGGTTAGGCTGGCGAATATTGTTGTACTTAAACTCTTTTTCCCCGAACAAGGGGTAATGTTGCGGGTGATTGTAAATAATCGCGCGCGCCAAGGTCGCCAAATCGCGAGCAGTGGTGTAATGCCC
>DAOORH010000184.1:0-6808 GCA_035389145.1 Cellvibrio sp. | reverse complement strand
ATTTGAACCGCTTTGGCAAGTACCTGCGGTGATTCATCCGTTAAATCTAACCCAACCAATATGTGGCTATAGAGGCAGTTAGTTTGGTTCATAAAAACTCCTTATAAGCGGTGCATGTTACTTACAGCCTAGTCACAAACTGCCAAACTAGCCAGCGTTCATTTCTTCATTATTAGCCAGCGTTCATCACTAGGACCACACTGAATATGAGTATTGCATTAATAGTTATTTTAATTGTTACCGCCTCATTAATCCTGGGGCCCTTGGCGATGATGCGCCCAGATCCGGTACAAAAAAATAAAGAAAATTTACGGATGTTAGCGCGTGCCAGTGGCGTGCATTACTCCATTCGCAATCTTCCAAAGCAGGCCGATGAACAGGATGCCCCTGAGCCATCTCCGGTTTATTTTGCTCCGCCCAGTGAAACCCAAAATAGCGCGAGCTGGATGTTAGTGCGCACGGGTTATGAGCATGAAATTCATTTTTTAGGTTGGTGGGCGTGGCAGGGCGAGGCGCGAGCAACGGATGCTGAATTAGTCGTACTAAAAGAGCATTTGAAAGTCTTACCTGAATCTGTACGCGCCATTAGCGCAGGCGGCAAAGGTGTTTGTGTTTATTGGGGTGAGAAGGGCGGCGAACCTGTTCTGCAGCAAATATTGCATTTAATAGGCGCTCTAAAGCAGGCTGCTTAAAAAAAGCGAGTGACTTAATCGGCGAGCGCGCGTTCAGGCAGTAAGTCGCGGCTCATCTTGGTGCGAGAACCTTCAATAATTTCGCTTAACTCTTTAATCATGCGCGTGCGGCGCGGATCTGGGTGTAGCGATTCCAGCAATAAATTCTGCGCTTTTTGATAGTAATTTTGTGCCGTGAAGCGGTCTTGCAGGCTAGAGAACTTTAGACCTTGAGCGATAAAGGACGCGACGCTCACCATCAAAAATGCCCAAGACAATTCGCTAGTAAAGACTTCTAGCTCAGTGTCGCTAATTTTCCCCTGCGCGCAAATATGCCGAAGCATAGCGGCGGCTTCGCCTAGCTGAACCTGCGTATGAGTGATTTGGGCATCGCTGTCTTTTTGATAGCTGGCGCTGGCATAGCTTTTGGCGCTTGCGAGTTCTTCCGAGCGAACCATCGCATGGCGAATACTATTTTCAATGTGGGTTTTGGTGCCGGTTTCCAGTGCAAGTATTTGCTGTAAGAGGGCTATGTTCTCATCATTTATATATTTGGCAATCATGTGGTTAGGAATGGTCTGCTCTAGGCAATTGACCACATCAACAATGGCGTCAACCTGAAGTTTAAGTTTGCGCTGTTGCATCCTGCGGGCCTGTTCCAGTTCTTGCTTGCGGTTCACGGCGCTCACAATAAAGAGGGCGACGAAAGCAAGCACAATCAAAACCATCAAAACCGCCATGAAACTTAATACCTAAGTAGAGTTGAATAATGAGGAGTTGGAGAATGCAAATTTTTTTAGCGCGCTGCGCAACAAATTGATTCACTCTTTTAAGTCAAACTAACTTAATGATTATTAAGGATAAATATAGCAAGTATCGCAGGTTCATCTAATACTATTTTTCGCGCCAAAGTGGCGTTCTCCAATTTATCTGATATTAACATTCGCTTGACCCCCGCGTCTTCTGGTCTTATATATGCGCACCTTTACTGCAAAGTGGCAATCTAGTAACTATTATCTGATGGAGTCTGTTATGGACTCTGAAGTAGTTTCTAGCACCAGCTTGCAGCTCTCCTCGGCCAATTGAGCCGTCAGAATTCATTTATCTATCCACCTATTAATGGAAAGACAGTTAAAACATGGGCAAATCCTTAGTAATTGTAGAATCGCCAGCCAAAGCCAAGACGATTAATAAGTATCTTGGTGCGGATTTTATCGTGAAATCCAGTATTGGTCATATCCGCGATTTACCGACCAGCGGCGGAGCAAAACCTGTTGATGCCAAAGAGCGCGCTAAACAAGCGGCGGCAACCCGTAAACTATCGCCTGAAGATAAAGCTGTCTATCAAGCCAAAAAGAGTAAAAGTCAGCTGATTAACCGCATGGGGATTGACCCTGAAAATGGTTGGGAAGCGCATTACGAAATTCTCCCCGGCAAAGAAAAAGTCGTGGAAGAGTTACGCAAGCTCGCCGAAAAAGCTGACACCATCTATCTCGCAACCGACTTGGATAGAGAAGGGGAAGCCATTGCATGGCACCTGCGCGAAGCGATTGGCGGCGATCATGATCGTTACCGTCGCGTGGTGTTTAACGAAATTACCAAAACGGCGATTCAAAATGCCTTTAAAAGCCCCGGCCGTGTCGATCAAAACCGTGTAGATGCTCAGCAAGCGCGCCGTTTCCTGGATCGCGTTGTGGGTTACATGGTATCGCCACTCTTATGGGAAAAGGTCGCACGCGGTCTTTCTGCAGGCCGTGTGCAATCGGTAGCCGTGCGCTTGGTGGTTGAGCGCGAGCAAGAGATTCGTGCCTTTCTCCCAGAGGAATACTGGACTGTGTTTGCCGATTTGCAGGCCACCAAATCTGAACAAGTACCCTTTGAAGTTAAAAAGCAGGGCGATGAAGCCTTTAAGCCGCTGAACGAAGCTCAGGCTATGGCGGCGGTGCAATCCTTGCAGCAGTCAACGTACAAAGTGGTTAGCCGCGAAGACAAGCCGACGCAATCCAAGCCTTCAGCGCCATTTATTACATCAACACTGCAACAGGCTGCGAGCACACGTTTGGGCTTTGGTGTTAAGAAAACCATGATGATGGCGCAGCGCTTGTATGAAGCGGGCTATATCACCTACATGCGTACTGACTCAACCAACTTGAGTAAAGATGCGGTTGAAGCTTGCCGTGAATACATTCTTGAGTCCTACGGTAAAAAATATCTACCTGAAAGCCCTGTGCTTTACTCCAGCAAAGAAGGTGCGCAAGAAGCGCATGAAGCGATTCGTCCCTCCAATGTTGGCGTACAACCAAATCAATTGAGCGGTATGGAGCGCGATGCCGAACGCTTATATACGCTAATCTGGCAACAGTTTGTGGCTTGCCAAATGAGCGCTGCGGAATATACCAGTACCAGCGTAGTCGTGAATGCAGGTGAGTTTGAATTGCGTACTCGCGGTCGCGTTGTGCGTTTTGACGGTTTTACCAAAGTGCTGCCGCAGACCGCCAAGAAAGATGAAGATGTGGTGCTTCCCGATATGAAAGTCGGGCAAGTACTGCCTTTGGTTAAGCTCAACCCGAATCAACATTTCACCAAACCAACTGCACGTTACACTGAAGCAAGTTTGGTAAAAGAATTAGAAAAACGCTCGATTGGTCGTCCATCCACTTACGCTGCGATTATTTCTACCATTCAAGAGCGCGGTTATGTGCGTGTTGAAAACCGCCGCTTTTATGCTGAAAAGATGGGTGACATAGTCACTGAGCGCCTAGTTGAAAGCTTCGATGATCTAATGGATTACAGCTTTACCGCCAATATGGAAGACTCGCTAGATGCGGTCGCTCAAGGCGGCAAAAATTGGCGCAATGTGCTTGATGACTTCTATACCGGTTTTACTAAAAAGCTGAAATTAGCATCCAGCGCGACCAAAGGCATGCGCGCCAACGATCCAACCGATACTGATATTCCTTGCAGTCTCTGCGGTCGCCATATGCAGATTCGCACCGGCGGTACGGGCGTATTCCTAGGATGTTCTGGCTATGCCTTGCCACCAAAAGAGCGCTGCAAAAACACCATGAATTTGGTGTCTGGTGATGAAGCGGTGGATGCGGATGCGGATGAAGAAGCCGAATCAAGACAATTGCGCACCAAACATCGCTGCAAAATTTGTAATTCGGCGATGGATTCTTATCTGCTGGACGAATCGCGCAAAATTCATATTTGCGGTAACAACCCCGATTGCGCTGGTTATGAAGTGGAGCAGGGTAGTTACAAGCTTAAAGGCTACGAAGGCCCAACGCTCGAATGCGACAAGTGCAGCAGTCAAATGCAGCTTAAAACCGGTCGTTTCGGCAAGTATTTTGGTTGTACCAACAGCGAATGTAAAAACACCCGCAAACTGCTCAAGAGCGGCGAGGCTGCACCACCAAAAGTTGATCCTATTGTGATGGCAGATTTGCGCTGTGAGAAAGTAGACGATCACTATGTGTTGCGCGATGGTGCTGCCGGTCTGTTCCTAGCTGCAAGCCAGTTCCCAAAGAATCGCGAAACCCGCGCGCCTTTGGTCGCCGAGTTGTTGCCTTACAAAAAGCAGATTGATCCAAAATATCACTTCTTGTTATCTGCACCAGTCACAGATCCGGATGGCAATAAAGCGATTATCCGCTTTAGTCGCAAAACCAAAGAGCAATATGTGCAAACCGAAGTTGAAGGCAAGGCGACTGGTTGGAAGGCGTTTTACGAAGGCGGTAAGTGGAAGGTTGCAACCAAGTAGCCTGACTTGTTTTACCGTTTGAAAACAGAAAAGCCTCAGGGCTTTTTTGTTTTTCTGGAGTCACATCTTCTTAAGTTTAAAACTATGGCCAACTTATCCCTAACCCGCGTTAATCAAAAACTGATGCAGGCCAAGCAGTTATTGCAGGTTGTTGATGTAAATTCGCTCACGCCGGTTTACCTCAATGCTTTGCTAGAAGGCGCTGCGTTTCATTTGATTTGCGCTTATCAGCATTACTTGCGCGAAATCGCCGAAACTTACGGTCTGAAAAATGTAGTGGTCTTGCGCTCAGAAGATGATTTGATCGGTGCTTTCGAGGCTGCCAAGAAATATCCCGCGGAAGCCGAGGAGCTGGTGGCTTTGCGTAAAGACGCCAAATCCTGGTTGGTGCAATTGCAAAGCTACTACGATTCACTATGGCGTTTGCCTGTCGCTAACGAAAATCGTGACGTTGATAACTTGATTAGCCTTGTTAATATGGATTCCGTTGATGCGGTCGTAGTAGATTTGGCTGTGATTCAAGTTTGGCAGCGCGAATTTACGGCTTTGGTGCTGCGTCAACGCGAAACGAGTGCCGAATTTTGATCAAAACATCTCCATTTATTGATAAAACAGCTAGGTTCAGTGATTAAGTTAAGCAATTTTTACCCGCAATGGGTTTTGAAGGTTGAACAGCGCTAGTGTCTATGGCACAATTCGCACCCTTCCTGCACAGGGCTGTTTGATAGTTTTAATATTCGTATAAAAATCAAACGGTTAGCAAGAAATAGAACTGCTTTAACGTTTAAAGCTTAGCGGACGTGGTGAAATTGGTAGACACACCAGGTTTAGGTTCTGGCGCCGCAAGGTGTGAGAGTTCGAGTCTCTCCGTCCGCACCATATAAATTCCCAAGAGCCGCACTGCGGCTCTTTTAATATTGATCACATCTATCTCACGAGGCAGATATGCAAGTTTCTCTCGAAACCACTTCCGGTCTAGAACGTCGTCTTACTATTGGCGTGCCCGCCGAACAAGTTGATGCCGAAGTCGAAAATCGTTTAAAGCAAGCTGCTCGTACAGTGACCATTAAAGGTTTCCGCAAAGGCAAAGTGCCAATGTCCGTTGTACAACAGCGTTTTGGCGCTGGTGTGCGTCAAGAAGTGGTTGGCGATGTGATCAGCCGCTCTTTCTACGCTGCAGTACAGAAAGAAAATGTTAAGCCAGCTGGTCAACCAGCCATTCAGGCAAAGCAATTGGCTGCTGGCAAAGATCTTGAATACGTAGCGATTTTTGAAGTTTACCCAACTGTTGCTTTGAGCGACTTGAGTGCTTTTGAAATTACCCGTCACACAGCTGAAGTCACTGAAGCTGATGTAGACAATATGATCGAAGTATTGCGCAAGCACCAAACCACTTGGGCTGTTGCTGATCGCGCTGCTGCCGATGGCGACCAAGTGAATATCGACTTCGTTGGCACCAAAGACGGTGTTGAGTTTGCGGGTGGTAAGGCTGAAGGTCAAAATCTCGTGTTGGGTTCAAACTCAATGATTCCAGGTTTTGAAGCGGGCATCGTTGGCTTGAAAGCTGGCGAAGAAAAAACGATCACTGTTACCTTCCCTGCAGATTATCAAGCTGAAGAATTAAAAGGTGCAGACGCTCAGTTCGCCATTAAAGTGAATTCTGTATCTGCTCCTCAACTTCCTGAATTAAATAAAGAATTTTTTGTTAAGTTCGGTGTTGAGAAAGGCGGCGAGAAGCAATTCCGTAAAGAAGTAAAAGCGAATATGGACCGTGAATTGTCCAACGCTTTGAAAGCTAAAGTGAAAACTCAAGTGATGGATGCTCTGTTGGCATCACACACCACTGATTTACCAAAAGCCTTGGTGGCTAACGAAATTGAAGTATTGCGCAATCAAATGATGCAACGCTTTGGCGGCCAACAACAAAACTTCGATGTTAAGTCATTGTTGCCAGACACCATGTTCCAAGAAGAAGCGCAACGTCGCGTAACCTTAGGCTTGATTGTGGGCGAGATTGTTAAGTCAGCTAAGTTGAAGCCAGATGCTAAGCGCGTTAAGTCGATGATTGAAGACATAGCATCAACCTACCAAGAGCCGAAAGAAGTGGTTGAATACTACAGCAGCAATCCAGAATTGTTGTCGGGCGTAGAGTCTGCGGTATTGGAAGATCAGGTAGTTGATTACGTTTTGGCAGGTGCGAAAGTGACTGACCAAGCGTCTGCTTACGAAGACATTATCAAAGCTAACGCACAACGTTAATTCGCTCAAAAAAGCCGCAAAACGCACGTTTTGCGGCCTTCCTGCCTCGCAATTTCTCCCCAATTTACGCTTGATACTGGCATATAATCAAATCACAGGTTAAGCTCCTTATTGT
>DAOORH010000183.1:0-6833 GCA_035389145.1 Cellvibrio sp. | reverse complement strand
GAGGAAGTAACCATGTCTCAAGAAGACTTTAAATTAGATGCAACAGCCCGTAACGATTTAGGGAAAGGTGCGAGCCGCCGCCTACGTCGTTTGGCTGGCCAAGTACCCGGTGTTGTGTACGGTGGCACTGTTGCACCTATTAGCGTAAGCATTTCACACAAAGATTTGATCAAGCACTTAGAACACGAAGCGTTCTACTCACACATCATCAGCTTGAATGTTGATGGCGTAGCGCAAGACGTGATCTTGAAAGACTTGCAACGTCACCCAGCTAAGCCAGTGGTATTGCACGCTGATTTCTTGCGTATCGACAAATCAACTCGCTTGACCACTCACGTACCTTTGCACTTCATCAACGAAGCAACCTGTAAAGGCGTGAAAATTCAAGGCGGTAAAGTGGTTCATAACGTTACTCAAATCGACGTTTCTTGCTTGCCACACAACTTGCCAGAATACATCGAAGTTGATTTGGCTAACGCTGAAATCGGCACCATCATCCACATTTCTGATCTTAAATTGCCAAGCGGCGTGACTTCTGTTGCTCTTGCTCACGGTGCAGATCACGATTTGGCTGTTGCTACCATCGTTAAGCCTAAAGGCGCTGCTGAAGAAACTGCTGCTGAGTAATACTCGCTCGCAGACTTCTTACAGTTGCAAGAAAGGGGCAGAAGACATATCTTCTGCCCCTTTTTTTATGTTCTAAATTTAGCGAGCTTGTAAAAGATGACCAATTCAAACATCCAACTCATCGTCGGCCTCGGCAACCCGGGCGCAGAATATGACCGCACCCGCCATAACGCCGGTGCCGATTTTGTGGCTGAATTAGCTCGTCAAGCGGGCGCATCATTGGTTGTCGATGGAAAATACTTTGGCCTCACCGCACGTATTAACTACCAAGGTCAGGATTTGCGCTTGCTAATCCCCACCACCTATATGAACCGCAGCGGCCAAGCGGTTGGCGCTATGGCCAATTTCTTCAAGATTGAGCCTGCTTCCATTTTGGTGGCGCACGATGAGCTGGATCTCGCCCCCGGCACAGCACGCTTTAAACACGGCGGCGGCCACGGCGGCCATAACGGCCTGCGCGATATTATTAGCGCACTCGGCAATAACCAGAACTTCCCGCGTTTGCGACTCGGTATCGGCCACCCAGGTTCTGCGCCCATGGTTGCCAACTATGTCTTAAAACGCGCCCCTCAAGCCGAACAAGAGTTGATTGAGGATGCCATTTACCGCGCAACCAAATGCCTGCCAGAAGCGGTTAAAGGCGACTGGAATACGGCCATGAAGAACTTACATACTGAACCGAAGAAATAACCACCCAATAGCCTTCTTACAAAAACCTCTCTGTAAATAACTTGGCCAGCCTTCGTCTTAGCGGGCGCGAACATGTATAATCGCGCCCTTTCGTTTTAGCCTCATTCATATTTCACAGCGGATTAGCATCATGGGTTTCAATTGCGGCATCGTCGGCCTTCCCAACGTCGGCAAATCAACACTCTTCAACGCACTCACCAACGCCGGTATCAGCGCTGAAAACTTCCCCTTCTGCACCATTGAACCCAATGCCGGTATCGTTGTCGTACCCGATCTACGCCAAGACAAGCTCGCGGAAATTGTAAAACCCGAGCGCATAGTGCCCACCACCATGGAATTTATCGATATCGCCGGTATTGTGGCCGGTGCATCGCGCGGTGAAGGCTTGGGTAACAAGTTCCTCGCTAACATCCGCGAAACCGACGCCATCGCCCACGTTGTGCGCTGCTTTGATGACGACAACGTTATTCACGTCGCCAACAAAGTTGACCCTGCCGCCGATATCGACATCATCAACACCGAACTCGCGCTTGCCGATTTAGAAGCCGTTGATAAAGCCATTTTCCGTTACGCCAAAGCCGCTAAAGGCCAAGATAAACATGCGATGGCGATGAAAGTTGTTTTGGAAAAAATTCAACCGCATTTGAATGAAGCCAAACCCTTACGCTCTTTTGCGTTAGATAAAGACGAACTAGCGCTACTGAAAGAAATCAATTTGCTTACGCTCAAACCCACTATGTATATCGCTAACGTAGCGGAAGATGGTTTTGAAAATAATCCACATTTAGATACAGTGCGCAAAATCGCCGCGGAGGAAAAATCCGTCGTCGTGCCCATCTGCAATAAATTAGAAGCCGATATCGCAGAATTAGAAGGCGATGACAAAAAAGAATTTTTAGATGAAATGGGCATGGAAGAACCTGGCTTGAACCGCGTAATTCGCGCTGGCTATCAATTGCTCGGCTTGCAAACTTATTTCACCGCCGGTGTAAAAGAAGTGCGCGCTTGGACAATCCCCGTAGGCGCAACCGCACCCCAAGCGGCAGGCGTAATTCACACCGACTTTGAAAAAGGTTTTATTCGCGCAGAAACTATCGCCTATGACGACTTTGTACAATTCAAAGGTGAGCAAGGTGCAAAAACAGCAGGTAAATCGCGCAAAGAAGGTAAAGATTACGTCGTCAAAGATGGCGACGTACTGCACTTCTTGTTTAACGTGTAATGATTTACTGAAGCCGCACCTAGTGCGGCTTTTTTATTACTGCTACCTATTTTTCGGTTAAGACTTTGAAATTCCTCGACCCCGAACTCAATAAGAACACCAACTACAAACGTTTTTGGTACAGCCAAATTTTATCCTTCATGGCCAACCAAATTGTCATGATGGCCTTGGGCTGGCATTTGTATACGCTCACCCACAGCGCGCTCAGCCTCGGCTATTTGGGTTTGGTGTTATTTTTACCGCAAGTATTTTTGGTATTGGTTGTTGGCCAAGTGGCAGACCGCTATAACCGCCGCAAAATCATTTTGATCACACAATGTTTAGAAGCCATTATTTCGCTAACGCTGTGCGCGAGTGTGGTGTTCGATGTTGTTTCGCCCCTGTGGATTTTTATAGGTGCGATTTGCATTGGCAGCGTGCGCGCTTTTCAAGGCCCCGCACTGCAAGCACTTTTACCGAATTTGGTGGGCTTGGATTTATTACCCAAAGCCATTGCACTCGGTTCAGCATCGCGCCAGTTCGCCACTATCGCTGGGCCAGCGCTCGGCGGCTTATTGTTTTTAGGTGGCACGACCTTTGTTTACGCTTCAAGCGGCTTACTGTTTATCATCGCCTTCACCCAAATTTTTTCAATTCGTTTTACTGAACAAGCACGACCCAACGCGCCTGTTACTTGGCAAATTTTAACAGCGGGCATTCAATTTATTTGGCAGCGAAAAGTTGTGCTGGGCGCAATTTCGCTAGATTTATTTTCGGTTCTGCTCGGCGGTGCTACCGCACTCCTGCCCATTTACGCCGAGCAAATTTTGCATGTGGGCGCGTTAGGCTTAGGATTTTTGCGCGCTGGGCCAGCCATAGGCGCACTGATACTAGCGATTTATTTAACGCGTTACCCGCTCCAGAAAAACGCAGGGCGAACCATGTTTATCTGCGTGGGTATTTTTGGAATAACTACGCTTATTTTTGGATTATCTGAATGGTTTTTCGTATCGCTGCTAGCACTCATTATTATGGGCGCCGCCGATATGGTCAGCGTAGTGATTCGCTCAACCCTAGTTCAACTGCAAACACCCAATGAAATGCGTGGGCGTGTAGGCGCAGTGAACTCCATTTTTATCGGTGCCTCTAACCAGCTTGGTGAATTTGAGTCTGGTGTCACCGCTGAATGGCTAGGTGTAGTGCCCGCTGTTGTGATGGGCGGTGTTGGTACTTTGTTGGTGGTTGGGATTTGGTTGCGGCTATTTCCAGAGTTGTATAGCTGGGGTAAAGCAGAACAACACAAACCGGATAAAATCTAACGAAACACCCGTCCCGCCCAAACGCCTAAGCCTGCCGCAACGCTACCAAAATGATCGCCATCTACCATGGGGAGTTGCTCGCCAAACAAACGACGAATTACGGTTTGAATTAAGGGTGATTTAGCGCTGCCCCCTGTTAAATAAACGATATCCGGTTGCGCGCTTGCTTGAGTTACCGCTTCGGTAATTAATGCAGATATTTTTTGCAGCAACTGAGTACTGACTTCTGCAAATTGTTGTGCAGTGCAAACAGGGAACAAATTAGGTTCGATAAAGCCGAGATCAATGGTGCAGTCAGCTTGCGATGAAAGGGCGATTTTCCCACTTTCAGCTTCACGCACTACGGCAAAATTGTGTTTGCCATTGCGCATTTTTATAAAGCGGTTTAAAAGCTGCGGCTCGCTGGTTTCGCGCAGTAACTTTTCTAACAGCTGCGTGGTTTTAATATCGTAAAAATCCATTTGCGCGCCTATATCATTAATCGCCATGGCATTTACAAAGGGCATGACAGGCATAGGCAAGTCCGTTGTTAAAGTTGAGTTGACACCAAACTCTGGCATTAATAGTTTTTGCGCAAATTGAATATCAAAATCGTTGCCACCAACTCGCTCACCGGTGTGACCTAAAAAATCCTGTTTGCGATTCAATTGCTGAATATGTTGTGGGCCCATCAATACCATTGAGCAGTCAGTAGTACCGCCGCCGATATCCACCACCAACACACGCTTATTTTCAGTAAGGCGCGTTTCAAAATCAAAACCCGCAGCCAAGGGTTCAAATAAAAATTCAATATCTTTGAATCCTACACGTTTGCCTGCTGCGGTTAAAATTTCCTGTGCCTGCTGATTGCTGTGTTGCGCATTAATACCTTGGAAGTTTACCGGGCGACCAATCACCGCTTGGGTAATAGTTTCACCGAGATGTTGTTCCGCGCGGGTTTTGACGTTGAGCATCATGGCCGCAACAACATCTTCAAAAAAATCCACCGATTGCTGGCGCAAACCACTCGCACCCAAAAACGATTTTGGCGATTTAATAAAATAGCCTTCGCTGGGTGCTGCTATGTAATGCTCAATCGCCTCTTCACCAAAAAACAAACCGTCGCGCACATTCGTAAGCGAGTGCTCGATTTTTCCATTACGTGATTGGCTTAGTAACGCGGCGCGGCTTTGCGCAAACAATAATTTCGTTTCACCATCCGGCAATTGCTGCCAAATAGATTCCGCAATAAATGCGCGTTCAAATGCATAGAGCGTAGAGGGCGCAAAGGTATTCTCACCATAGAGGGGAATTAGTCTCGCCTGCGCGTTTTCCACACATGCCATCGCACAATTTGAAGTGCCGTAATCAAAACCTACAAACATAACTAAACCTAAAAAACTTATGAAGACAGCGAAACATAAAAAAAGCCGCACGTAGCGGCTTCTTAGTACGAATGAATTAAAGAATTAACTCACGACAGATGAAAATACATCAAAGTAGGTTGGGAAGGTTTTTGCGGTGCATTTGGGTTCATTAATGCGCACAGGCACACCACCAAAGGTCGCCAGCGAAAAACACATCGCCATGCGGTGATCGTCATAAGTATCAATCGCCGCATTGGGGATTAATTTTTCCACGGGCGTTACACGCAACCAATCCTCGCCCTCTTCCACAATGGCGCCGAGCTTACGCAATTCAGTTGCCATAGCAGAGATACGGTCGGTTTCTTTTACGCGCCAGCTGGCGATATTGGTAAGGCGCGATGGGCCATCGCAAAAGAGCGCGACTACCGCAAGGGTCATTGCCGCATCGGGAATATGATTGAAATCGCGATCAAAAGCTTTAAGCGGTAAGGATGGCGCAGAGGCTTCAATCCAGTTGTCGCCTTTGGTGATGGTGACACCAATAGCTTCTAATGCATCAGCAAAAGCCACGTCGCCCTGAATACTGCTTGCGCCTACACCTTGCACACGCACTGGGCCGCCGCCAATGGCGCCAGCCGCAAGGAAGTAAGAAGCCGATGAAGCATCGCCTTCTACAAATAAAGTACCTGGAGACCTGTAGCCCGCCGCCGCTGGAACCGTAAAACGCTCCCAACCATCGCGCACCACATTCACACCGAATTGCGCCATCAACTTGAGAGTGATTTCGATGTAGGGCTTGGAGATAAGCTCGCTCACCATTTCGATATGGGTTTCTTTGCCTGTCATTGGCAGAGCCATCAACAACGCAGTTAAGAACTGGCTTGATACATCGCCGCGAATCTTAATAACTCCGTTGGCTGCGATAGTCGCTGGCTTAATCAGTAGCGGAGGAAAGCCCTCTTCGCCAAGATAGGTAATATCCGCGCCGATTTGACGCAGTGCATCCACCAAATCACCAATGGGGCGCTCGTGCATACGGGCAACGCCGTGCAATTTATAAGTGCCGCCGCTCAGCGCCAAGGCCGCGGTCAGTGGGCGAAACGCAGTACCCGCATTACCAAGAAATAAGTCGCCTTCCTTATTAGGAAAGCTACCGCCCGTACCTACGATGGAATAATCATGCTCACCGGTTTTGGTCACACCCACGCCCAAAGCGGCTAGCGCTTCCAACATGCGGTCGGTATCGTCGGACTTCAGTAGATCGCGAATTTCGGTAGTGCCCGAAGCCAAAGCCGCCAGCAACAAGGTGCGGTTAGAAATACTTTTGGAACCGGGTAAGTGAACTAAGCCTTTGGCTTTGCTAGCAGGATTTAAATCGAGAAATTCCATCGTGAACCTCTACCGAATCTGGAGACTGAATATCCCATCGCCTAGAGAATTGAGACTGCGTTATGGATGGGCATAAAAAAGGGCTTGTAGGAGAATCCTACAAGCCCTTTTAACAATATGGTAGCTAGAGGCGGACTTGAACCGCCGACCCCAGCATTATGAGTGCTGTGCTCTAACCAGCTGAGCTATCTAGCCATATCAAGGGCGCGCATTTTGGCGTTTGACGCAACTAATGTCAACCCTCAAAAGCGAGATTAAGAT